>JAITLW010000419.1 GCA_031277715.1 Sphingobacterium sp.
GTGGAACTGGTAGACACGCAGGACTTAAAATCCTGTTCCCGTTAAGGGAGTGCGGGTTCGATTCCCGCCCTAGGTACGAAAGGCTAATCTTAAGATTAGCCTTTTTTTATTTTCTATAAAAAATCCTTCCATCTATACTTTGCAAAGGCATTCTATTCGCTGTGATTACTACATGTTCCGTAAAAGCTATAAATAAAAAGCGCCAGCAATAAATTACTGACGCTTTCCTTCGTTAGTGCGTATTAATTACTTATTTGCAACAATATTAACACGGAAGTTAATTTCTTTGGAAATCAAATCATCTTTCTTTCCTTCATAACTTACTCCCCAATCTTCACGTAAAATATTGAAGTCCGCAGAAGTTTTTACCGTAGTATCTGTAATTTCGTCTACCTTCGAATCGAATGTAATATTTTTAGAAACACCTTTAATAACTAGATTACCAGAAATCGCAACTGTACCTGCTGTAGCACCTGCTTTTACCTCAGTGATAGTGAAAGAAGCTTCCGGATGTGTAGCTACACCAAAGAAATCATCAGCTTTCAAGTGGCCATCCAATTTGTCCTTATACTCGCCTTCTAAATCTGTAGCTGAAATTGTATTCATATCTAATACAAAGTTACCGCCAGTGATTGCTCCATTATCGACATTTACGACACCAGATTTCACCGTTATAGTTCCTTCATGGAAACCAGAAACTTTAGTACCTTTCCACATGATTTTGGATGCCGCAGTGTCTACTTTGTAAGCGGCTCCTGCTACTTGATCAACTGTAGCTACTGAATCTTTTGTTTCAGCTTTTTTACCTTCTGGATTACCAGCGCAAGAAGCAAGAACCATCGCTGCCGCTGCGGAGAATAAAACTAGTTTTTTCATTTTCTAATAATATGTGTTTAAACGTTTATTTTATACAAAAATAGAATAGCTTTTTAGATAACAAAGCGTATTTTGATTTATTAACATTACACAGACAATTTATTAATGCCCCATGGGTTGCGCTTCAACACGCTTTATATCAGCTCCTAGCGCCACAAGACGTTGCTCTATATCTTGGTATCCGCGCTCAATCTGTTCGATATTAAAGATTGTGGATTTACCTTGTGCTGATAATGCTGCGATAAGCAAGGATACTCCTGCTCTAATATCCGGCGATGACATCTGAATCCCCCGAAGTTGAGTTTGCTTGTTTAAACCAATAACTGTAGCACGATGTGGATCACATAAGATAATCTGCGCCCCCATGTCAATTAACTTATCTACGAAGAAAAGTCTACTTTCAAACATCTTCTGGTGAATCAATACATTTCCCTTAGCCTGAATAGCTGTTACTAACACGATACTCAAAAGATCAGGCGTAAATCCAGGCCATGGAGAGTCTGATATGGTTAAAATAGAGCCATCAATAAACGTGTCAATTTCGTAGTTATCCTGAGCAGGAATAAAGATATCATCTCCTCTCAATTCCATCTTAATACCTAAACGCGCAAAGACAGTAGGTATGATACCAAGTTCTTTATAAGCTACATTTTTTATCGTTATCTCAGAGCCTGTCATTGCTGCCAAACCGATAAATGAGCCAATCTCAATCATATCAGGCAACATACGGTGTTCTGTACCACCCAGCGACTCGACTCCCTCTATAGTCAACAAATTGGAACCAATTCCAGAAATCTTTGCTCCCATACGATTTAACATTTTACAAAGTTGCTGTAAATAAGGCTCACAAGCTGCATTATAAATTGTTGTAGTTCCTTTCGCTAATACGGCCGCCATTACAATATTGGCAGTTCCAGTCACAGAAGCTTCGTCCAACAGGATATAAGTCCCTTTCAATGCTGTAGCATCGATATTGAAGAAATGATTATCAGCATCATAAACGAATTTTGCCCCTAACTTTTCAAAACCCAAGAAATGAGTATCTAATCTTCTACGCCCAATTTTGTCTCCTCCTGGCTTTGGAATTGCCGCCTTACCGAAGCGAGCTAACAAAGGTCCTACAATCATAATAGAACCTCTTAAACTACCTCCCTTTTGTTTGAATTCTTCGGAGGTAAAATAATCTATATTAATATCTTTGGCCTGAAACTCGTAAGTGTCTTTACTCAATTGATTTACAAAAACGCCTAGTGAACGTAGCAAATCGATTAATTTGTTAACATCTTTAATATCAGGAATATTGCTTATCGTAATCTTTTCTTCAGTCAGTAAAACAGCAGATAAGATCTGTAATGCTTCATTCTTTGCCCCTTGAGGTACAATCTCCCCTTTTAACGGCTTCCCACCGTGAATTTCAAATGCGTTCATATACTAATTTTATTATAAATATAGGTATAGCTATTTTCCAAGCTGATCTAAATAATACAACAAGAGGATGTCCTCAGTGCGAAATACAAACAAAAACTTGACCAAATCGAAGTGATATTGCTTGTATTTTGAAATTGTAGACATCCTCTCTTACTAAAGTAATCGGATAACCCAGCTTACTTTTTATAATTATTGTTTTGATAAGGTCGCTTGCCTCCTGATCCAGCAGTATTACTGCTTTGTCTTTTTCGTCCGTTATTATTATTGTTGTTATTGTTATTATTTTGGTATTGCTTCTTCGGATAGTTTGATCCCGAAGCTTGCTTCTGATTGTGATTACCCGCTGGTGTTTGTGACTTAACCCGATTGCCTGGAGGCGGTGTACGGAAATCAAGCTTAGTAAGCACGGTATCATCAGGCAAGACCAAAACAAAGCCAGACAGCTCTTTCAAATCTTGAATGATTTGTAAATCATTGACCGAATCTTTGTTCCACGTGAGGTAAGCCATTTTCATAAAATTAGCAATACCTAGAGTCATTTTCTGTCTTGTCTCTTCATGAGGTACAGCCATAGCTTTCTCGATCATGGACTCAACGATATGTCCGTAATGCTTAAACCGGATTCTATGCTGTGGATAAGGCAAAGGCTCTGGTTTGTGGCGTATTTCTTCTTTAGAAGGAATAGGATATGGTGAATCCACATCTATCTTAAAATCTGAAATAATATATAAGTGGTCCCAAAGCTTGTGCTTAAAATCCGAGACATCTCTTAAATGAGGATTTAAAACCCCCATCATATCGATGACGACTTGTGCCAATCTGTTACGTTCTTCTCTAGAAGGAACCGTACAGATATGGTCAACCATATTTTGCACATTCCTACCATATTCGGCCAAAATTAGCTTAGAACGTGTACTGTTATAATCAAAATTCATATAGTGAAATTAAACGTAATATATAACGTTATTTTTTATTTAATATTCTACCCAACTGTTATTGGACAATTCTTAGTTTCGCAAATTTAAGCAACAATTGTTTCTGTCCCAACTCTTTAAAGAAAATAGTTGCTTTCAAATCAGGTTTATTACCTTCCAGATTTATGACTTTTCCGAAACCAAAGCGCTCATGCTCTACTTCCATACCTACTTGAAGACCACTGGTATCCGAAGGAGCAAATCCCTCCGTAGGAACGTGAGCTTTCGGAAGAATAGACGTAGTCTTTACAATCTTGGGCTTCGGTTTGGAGAAGCTATCTTTTTGTTGCCACGCTATTCGATCAGATTTCATATCTCCATCCCCTGAGGCGTTGTTCATTCTAGGTTTAAAGTCTAAATCTAAACAAGCAGGATTCAATTCATCTAAAAAACGACTGGGTTCGCAATTATTCAAAGTACCCCAGCGATACCTCGAAGTGGCATAAGAAATGTGCAATTTAGTCTCTGCACGTGTCACTGCCACATAAAATAACCTTCGCTCCTCTTCTAATTCTGCACGTGAATTTACGGATAATTGCGATGGAAACAAATTTTCTTCTAATCCTACAATAAATACATGCGGAAATTCAAGTCCCTTAGACGAGTGGATGGTCATCAATGATACCGTGTCTGCATTGGGATCTTTATCATTATCGTCATTCGTCAGGAGCGCAACGTCCTGTAAAAAAACATCTAGACTCTTCTCCTCAATATCCTCTCGTTCAGAAAATTCCTTGATGCCATTCAATAACTCCTGAATATTCTCATAGCGGCTCAATCCCTCTACCGATTTATCCTCATACAGATCCTTCAATATGCCCGAATGCTGTGCGATATGCATTGCGGTATCAAAGGCACTGGATTGATTTCCCATTGCCTGAAAACTTTGGATCATAGTCCCAAAATTAGAAACAGCAGTTGCACTACGCCCATCTAAAAACATTTGTGCGTTGGCGACTATATCCCATAACCGATACTGATTTTTATCGGCAGCAACAATAATTTTATCAATGGTCGTGTCTCCTATTCCTCTACGTGGATAATTGATTACTCTTTTGAGTGCCTCCTCGTCGTTGGGATTATACGTCAATCGGAAGTAAGCAATAAGATCTTTGATTTCCTTGCGTTGGTAAAACGACGTGCCTCCATAAATCTTATAAGGGATATTCAGCTTACGTAAGGATTCCTCCATCGCTCTCGATTGCGCATTAGTACGATACAGGATGGCAAAACTTTTAAATTGTAACGAATGCAAGGACTTGTCTTGCAAAATTGCTTCCGCTACAATTTTACCTTCCTCATTGTCAGAGAAAGCACGGGCTACTTTAATTTTATCTCCATCCTCGTTTTCAGAAAAAACGTTCTTTTCTAGCTGATTCTTATTGTTAGCAATAATACTATTAGCCGCATTAACAATCATCTTTGTCGAACGATAGTTTTGTTCGAGTTTAAATACTTTTACCTCTGGATAATCCTTTTGAAAATTTAGAATATTCTGAATATTGGCTCCCCGAAAGGCATAAATACTTTGGGCATCATCTCCTACAACGCATATATTTTCGTTGACAGCAGCTAGCCTTTTGACGATAAGATATTGAGAAAAGTTCGTATCCTGGTACTCATCAACCATGAGATAACGGAACTGATGTTGATATTTGTGTAAGGTCTCTGGATGTTTATTCAATAAAACATTCGTTTTGAACAATAAATCATCAAAATCCATCGCACCGGCACGGTAACAACGCTGCGCATAGGTAAAATAAACCTGTCCCATCTGCGGACGTCCATTCTCTCTATCTTCGGCAAGTATAGCCTCGTTTTTATTATACTCCTGCGGTGAAATAAGATTATTTTTAGCGGAAGATATACGTCCATACACCTGATTGACATTATACAATTTGTCATCTAAGTTCATTTCTTTCAAAATAGACCTCAACAGACTTTTAGTATCGTCGGTATCATAAATCGTGAAGTTTTTGGGATAACCAATCAACTCGGCCTCGACACGAAGTATACGAGCAAAAATAGAGTGAAAAGTACCCATCCATATATTCTTTGCTTCTGCGCCTACGACCTTCGTAATACGTTCCCGCATTTCCTTAGCCGCTTTATTAGTAAACGTAAGAACCAAAATCTTAAAGGGATCTACGCCTTTACGAATAAGATGTGCTACTCGATATGTGATAACACGGGTTTTTCCCGAACCCGCCCCAGCCACAATCATTACTGGACCTTCGGTCTGCTCTACAGCATCACGCTGCGTGGAATTTAATCCTGCTAAATAATCCAAAATAAAAAGATTTTTTCCGTTAGAAATAGATTGTAAAGTTACTAAATTACTGTCAAATACGGCTGGTATGTGTTGCTATTTATTCCAACAAATAGCTACCTTTATCTTGTCAACAAGACGTTATTATGATAAAACCGATACTTATTGCCTCCTTCTTCTTTATCCTCCTTGCTACTCATGCACAACAAGGCTCAAACCGACTGCCCAATGGTTTTGTATATGTAAAAGATATCATACCACATCTAGAAGTGGATTTACGATACTGTGGTCATCACAACTTTATTGGAAAACCCATACAAGGCTATTTGGAACCTCAAACCATTCTTACAAAAAAAGCAACGGAAGCGCTGGCAAAGGTAGAGAAAGAGCTAAACAAAAACAATATGGGGTTAAAAATATTCGATGCCTATCGCCCTCAAGCAGCTGTGAACCATTTTGTAAAATGGGCAAACGATCCCAAAGACACTTTAGGAAAATCTGAATTCTATCCAACCGAAGACAAACGCTTTTTATTTAAAAGAGGCTATATCGCTTCAAAATCGGGCCATAGCCGAGGGAGCACTGTAGACCTAACAATTATAATGCTAGACAGCAAGAAAGAAATTGATATGGGAAGCTCATTTGACTTCCTTGGGGAGATATCAGGACATTCTTACCCGAACCTATCTGCTCAACAGTTAAAAAACAGGAAAACACTCAAGTCGGTTATGGAAAAATATGGCTTCAGAGCCTACTCAAAAGAATGGTGGCACTATACCTTAAACAACGAACCTTTTAAAGATAAATATTTTGATTTTCCAGTCCAATAACTCCTAGATTAGAATGGAGCATCATCAGGCATATCATTCATTCTTGAAGGCATCGTAATCCCCCCCCCACCGAAATCCTCAAAGGAAGATGACGGCATCATCGGAGATGCCCCAAAAGGAGAATCACCTCCTCCACCGAAGGAATCACCTCCACCCATTCCAGAAAAATCGTCTTCTAAATCCACAAATTTCACAAACTTACCCACAAACTTCAGAGGAACAATACCTGTCTCACCATTACGGTGCTTAGCAATAATTACCTCACCGACCCCTGCGGTAGGACGACCTTCTTCATCCTCAGTCAAGCCATAATACTCTGGACGATATAGGAACAGTACCATATCCGCATCCTGCTCAATAGAACCTGACTCCCGTAAATCGGATAGCATCGGACGCTTAGCATTACCTGGACGCGACTCTACAGCACGACTTAACTGGGATAACGCTAGTACTGGAATATTCAATTCTTTGGCAACAGATTTCAATGCACGAGAAATGCTACCAATCTCTTGTTCACGGTTTCCACCGCCTTTACCTTCTGATTTACCATGCATTAACTGCAAGTAATCGACAATTACCATTTGTATATCATGCTGCGCCTTAAGACGTCTACATTTGGCCCTAAATTCGAAAACGTTTAGCGCCGGGGTGTCATCAATAATAAGTGGAGCTTCGGTCAATCTTCCAATTCGTGAATGTAATTGTTGCCATTCATGATCCGCAAGATTTCCCTTTTTAAGCTTTTCTTGCTCAATCTCGGTCTCACCCGCAATGAGACGATTTACCAACTGCACAGAAGACATCTCTAGTGAGAACACAGCTACAGCTTTCTCGTGATCTACAGCAGCATTACGCGCTACGGATAATACGAAAGCTGTCTTTCCCATCGCAGGACGTGCTGCAATAATCACCAAATCGGAAGGTTGCCAACCTGATGTCATTCGATCTAACGCCGTCAATCCGGATGGTACACCAGTAAGGCCGTCGGTACGATCGCGCAACGCCTCTAGGTTACTGATTGCCTCACGCATAATATCATCCATCTTACGGGAGTCTCTACGCAAGTTATTTTGCGCAATATCAAAAAGACTCTTTTCCGCATGATCCAGTAAATCAAAGATATCACTGGTCTCATCGTAAGAGGAGTTGATAATTTCGGAAGATACTTTAATCAGTTCCCGCTGAATATATTTCTGCGAAATAATTCGAGCATGATACTCAATATTAGCGGCAGAGACAACACGGTCGGTAAGCTGAGTGATATAGAAAGCTCCTCCAACCATCTCTAAGGCTCCCATTTGTCTCAACTCTGTGGTGACTGTTAAAATATCTATTGGTGAGGTCTTTTGAAACAGACTAAAAATAGCCTCAAATATCTTTTGGTGAGCTTCTTTATAAAAAGATTCAGCTTTTAGAACATCAATAACTTCACTCAGGGCATTTTTCTCTAGCATAAGCGCCCCCAACACGGCCTCTTCCAAATCTAAGGCTTGAGGAGGAAGTTTGCCCAATCCACTGACCAGATTATTTAAACCTGTCCGTTTCTTACTAAAACCTGTTCGCCCTGCATTAGATGATTGCCCTGTGTGTTCCTGATCCATTTTTGATTAATATTACCGTCCAACAATATAAAATACAATACCCTACAGATACTATAAAAATACCGTTAAACAAAGGTACTAAAAATACTTGCTCTCTATTTTTTTAGTTCTTCACATCGAAAAAAAATAGAAACTACAGGCTTCACGTCCCTCCTATCCCACAAGCCTTTATTTTCAACACCATTTGTGGAAAACCTGTTGAAAACAAAAAATAAAAACTCATTATCAACAACTTACATAAATGTTGAAAACTTTAAACAATGTTAATATCCACGCAGTCAACCTGTAGTAAAGGCTTCAATAAGAAAGACTTCTTTAGAATTTCATTTTCAACATGTTAAACAAAAACAACACCCAAATAAAGTGAACCCAGCACCACTTGAACCAGCCAATAAATATATTATATCGCAATGAAAATATTATATTATCTTTGCTCTATGTCAAATGGAGCTTCAACATTAAAACCCTACAAATCGAAAGAAGGTGGTAAAAAAGAACAAGTCGCAGACATGTTCAATAACATCTCTCACAAATACGATTTATTGAACCGAATCATGACCATGCGTATTGATGTGATTTGGCGAAAAAAAGCCATTAGATCTCTGCAATCTATCAAACCTCAACTTATGCTAGATGTAGCAACAGGTACAGGTGACTTTGCAATCGAATCCCTTCGCATCCTAAAGCCAAAAAAAATAATAGGCATTGACATTTCGCAAGGTATGCTGAACGTTGCTAAAGAAAAAATCTCAAAAAAAGGACTAGAGCAGCAGCTTGAAGTACAATTAGCCGATTCGGAAAACCTTCCATTTGATGATAATACCTTTGATGCTGTAACAGTTGCTTTTGGTGTGCGTAATTTTGAAAATCTAGATAAAGGTCTATCCGAAATCAATCGAGTGCTGAAACCTGGAGGAAAGGCTGTTATTTTAGAACTGTCAAATCCTACTGCTTTTCCTATAAAGCAGCTCTATCAGCTTTATTTTCACAAATTCATTCCTGCGATCGGCAAACTAATATCAAAAGATTCTAGTGCCTATTCTTACTTACCTGAATCTGTGGCGAAATTTCCAGATGGCAAAAGGTTTGCCGCAATAACAACACAGGTTGGTTTTAAAGAAACAAAAGTAAGCCCACAGACATTCGGTTTTTGTACAATATACGAGGCTATAAAATAAAAACTACTCGAAATGAAATATTTCTTCCTTATAATAGCGGTGGTTCTTTTTACAATGAACAGTTTCGGGCAACGGAAGATCTCGTTACCGTTCTCCTCCTCTTATAACGAAGATGCAACTATCCTTTTGGGTATACAATACAACGTAGTCGTACAGAGTTACCAACTGCAGTTAAAGAAAGACTGGCAAAAACATCGTATCGACTATGGTGATACGGACCTTAACAGCCTCGGCGAACTAAAGAGCATACAGTCCAAACCAAGTATTGGCTTTTCAGTAGGAATACCTGTCGATATACGAGCAAATGAAAATTTATATTTCACATTCAATCCTTCTTTCCTTTTTTTCAATGGTCTAGGGATAGAGTATCAATCTACTGGTTCAAAACCGGAATGGGAAGGTAAAAGTATCACGAGAAAACAGCGTCATGTGGTTAACTCTGCTGAGGGATCTAACTTTAATGCTTTTGAATTTCCCCTCTCGGTCAAATTCCGTTCGGACGAAAAGATATTAAAGAACAAATTCAATAGATACAGAGCTTACCTTATAGGTGGCGCCCGATATACAAGATGGATTGGAGTCAATGGAGAATATAAAGGAATACTCCAACAAAATCCTGAATCCATTGCACACTCACTTGTTATGAAACCAGGATACTTATCTTGGGAAGCAGGCTTGGGAGCGGATATTTTCTTCGCCTACTTTAAAATGTCCCCTGAAATAAAATTCAACCAAAGCTTTGGAAACGTATTCGACTCAGGTCATAAATTAGCACAAGACAATAATAGCTTTATGACCCCTATCGACAAAGGATTGATACGTAATATATATGTGAGCCTAATTTTCCAATAAGGACGTCATTGTCTGAAAAGGAAAACTAGGAAAAACTTGTAAAACAATAAGACGATGAGAACAGTATTAATAACAGGGGCTAGCTCGGGCATTGGGGCTGCTTGTGCACAGGTATTGGCAGGAGAAGGTTATAAACTTCTTTTGTGCGCGCGCCGAGCTGATCGACTGGAAGCACTCCGTAATGAAATCCGCACACAGTATCCTGATATCGACATCCATACTTTTACGCTGGACGTACGAGACAATGAAAAAGTCAAAGAAGCGATTAACTCCCTACCATCAGAATGGCAGAACGTGGATGTTTTGATCAACAACGCAGGCCTAAGTCAAGGACTTGATGCATTGCAGGATGGAGATACTGACGATTGGGATCGCATGATTGATACAAACGTGAAAGGTCTTCTCTATGTAAGTAAAGCAGTAATTCCTTTATTAAAAGAGAGCCAACAGGCACATATTATAAACATTGGGTCTATCGCCGGTAAAGAGGTCTATCCTAATGGAAATGTGTACTGTGCAACTAAACATGCCGTAGACGCACTAAACAAAGCTATGCGCATAGATTTACTACCTTTCGGGATTAAAGTTACAGCAATAAACCCTGGAATGGTCGAAACTGAGTTTTCAGAAGTTCGCTTTAAAGGAGACAAAGAGCGGGCTAAAAATGTATACAATGGTATCGTGCCACTATCGGGCTTAGATATTGCGGAGACAATTAGTTTTGTACTCTCCCGCCCTGCACACGTCAATATCAATGACCTGTTAATCATGCCCACGGCACAGGCAACAGGTACAGTAGTAGTTAGAAAATAAATTAAACTCTTATAATAATGTCATTAGAATTAAAAATAAACCAAGATATCAAATCGGCTATGATTGCTAAAGATAGTGTACGTCTGAGAGGCCTTAGAGCAATCAAAGCTGCGGTATTACTGGCTAAAACAGAAAAAGCCGGGATAGAGGAATTAGACCAAGATACGGAAATCAAAGTCTTGCAAAAATTAGTAAAGCAGCGTAAAGAGTCTGGCGAGATCTATAAGGAACAAGGGCGTGAAGATTTGTTCCAGATTGAATTGGAAGAACAGCAAGTTATCGAAGAATATCTTCCGAAACAACTAGACCGTAGTGAGGTAGAGTCTATCATACGCACTATTATTACAGAAACTGGTGCTTCCGGAATGAAAGATATGGGAAAGGTCATGGGACTAGCCAATCAAAAACTTGCAGGGCAAGCGGATGGAAAAACAATTTCGGAACTTGTAAAAAGTTGTCTTTCTTAGACAAAAGAGATCCTTACCTCTTCTATAAAATAAAAAAGAGAACTTTATTAGTTCTCTTTTTTATTTTCTCTACTTCCGTACATCTTATCTCTCTCAAAAGAGCCTATATGTCTTTCCTTCTTAGGAGGATAAATATCTTCTAACGTGATTAATATCCCGGTCTCTTCTACCTCTCCAAATTCATCATTCATCGCTGTACCGAAAGTCATCATTGTCGGCGAAAGATTCATATATGTATTAATAAGTGGCGGAATATTCTCTCCAAGATCCCGAACATGTTTATTCAACACCTTGTATCCATCTTTATAGGGCAACCCATCAAAAATTCCTAAAAAAGGAGTTATATCGGTTTTATATCCTACCAAAAGATTTTCATAAGGTTTCACCATATTGCCCTTATCCGGGAAGTAGCATTCCATAAAATACAACAACAAATCACGCGCCTGCGCATTGAAATGTGCATACATGGTGACTTTCCCAAATAGATATTTAATATCTGGATTGATGACAACTAATGCCCCGAGTCCATCCCAAAGATTGTCCAATGAAAATAGTCCCTTTCTATTATCGATCGAGGGTTGGTATTTAGGTTGCACCCATGAACGCCCCAATTCGATGGTGTAAGGGAGATAATTTTTTATAAAATCATCTGAAAACTCAAAATAATGCAAGGTAGAAAGATAAATATTTCCTTCCTCATCCTGCGCCTGATCGCAGCGAATCACACGATATCCTGCAATGATTTCTTCATCTTCTGGATTCCAAGCTATTAATTGATCATAATTATGCTGACACGTATCATTTTCATCAATATCAAGTGCA
>JAITLW010000425.1 GCA_031277715.1 Sphingobacterium sp.
ACCAGCGCTTGATGGAACTGTCGAGTGCCTCCAAGGCATTGCTTTTTGATGTAGATGGTACCTTAGCAAATAACATTTGGGCACACAAAGCCGCTTATGTTGAGACTGCAGCCGAGTATGGTGTTCAATTGGACGATAGGCTCATCGACGAGACAGCTGGCTGGCCGACTGTTGCTGTGGCTCAGGAGATCAGCAAGCGTTATCAGGTCGAGTTTGATATACAGCAGTTTTCAAAACGCAAATCGGCAGTATTCATCGAGAAATACATCCACGATACCCAGCCCATCGGTTTTGTAAGGCAAGTATTACTGGATAATGTCGGGATTAAAAAGATCGGTGTAGTCTCTGGAGGCACTCGCTCCACGTTAAATATTACCCTCGATGTCATCGGTGTGAGCGGTAAATACGAAGTTCTTGTCTGCGCAGGTGATACTGAAAAAGGAAAACCGTCCCCAGATCCTTTCTTGCTTTGTGCGCAGCTGCTGGACATCTCTCCCGAAGATTGTCTCGTCTTTGAAGATGGAGATCCGGGCGTAGCTGGTGCTATTGCTGCAGGGATGTCCTGGGTTCGTATCGATCAGCTTTAGAGTTTCTGGAGACAATTAGAAATTTGTCATCACACGTATTCCACCATTGGTATAGTCCATGTCTGCTCTGCGGTATTGTCCTACAGGTATTTTTAAATAAGGCTCTACCGATACACCAAAGCGATTGTTCACTTTTACCTTCTTACCGATGGAGAAGTTGACGAAACCATTGAAGCCATTTGTAGATACATTTTGCTCAGCAGATTTTACCGTTTTATTCACGGCCTTCACCGCGCTTTTCATTTGTGTCTCATTCTCCGGAAAGCCCTGTGAGAAAGTCTCCGCATTCACATTGTCCACGTAGTGCGCATTTCTTTCCTGCCCTAGTATGGCCGAATACGAAACCCCTGCCACTGCGTAGAACGCTTTCCCTACATTATATTTTACTTCCAATGGAATATCTACCGATTGTACGATACTCGTTACCGCATTGACATTAGGGATTATCATCCTGTTGTTTTCTGCAGCACTGTAGCCATTCATCATTTTTCCTATCGTAGGTGCATTACTTTGATTTTGGTTTACGACAATAGTTTCTGCGCTGCTCGGCTCTATCGGATTTTTCATTATGCCCACTTCATAGGAGTTGTACGAAGCCCCTGTACGTACACTTATCTTATTCGTCAGATTGTAGGCTAGTGTTAGTCCCCCTCCTACGTTGGTTTTTTGACCGGTAGACTGTGGCGATACAAATAGAGCGAGGTCAAATTTATCCCCAAAGCGCATTTGCTTATTTTGGTTCCTTGTCTCCACCTCTTTAAGGTTCAATTCAGATGTAGGAATAGACTTGGCCGCCAATATCAGATTCTCTGGTATCGGTGTCGCGCTTTGTGGCTTCTTAAGGTCTATAGAAGCATATCTTGGCATTATCAATGCCTCTCTGAACACACCTCCTGAAGGAATCTCTATCTGTTTGTCCATAGCGTTGAGTACCTCAGTCATCAGCGGCAGGCTTAGCGATTGCTTTATACCTTGACTTTGTGCGTAGTTATTGCGATCTGCTAGGATAGCGTTGTTATCCATGGCATACGCCCTATCTAGAGGGGTGTTTGCTGTATTATTCTGCGGTATTGCAGTTGTTGTTTCAGTTTGTGACTGGCCCGGAGCAGCGGACTCTGTAGGAGCAGATTTATGTTCTACTACAGCATTCACATTTGTATCGGAGATAGGTAGAATAACCGAGTTTTTGACATAGTACAGAGTTCCCATGCCCACTAATAATAGTGCAGCCGCTGCTGAAATCCAGCGCGCTATAGGTCTAGTCCTTGCGGTAGTCCCAGGGGCTTGACGCTTGAAATTCTCCCAAGCCCCTTCTCTGTATCCCCTATCTGGCTGCTCCTTGATACGGGATATAATGTCATCAATTATTTCTTTCTCACTTTTCATTCTGAATATATTTAAGAATGATTTATATTATCTAATACAGAAAACTGGTCTGTATACAATTTTCGTAATCTTGCTTTCGCTCTTGTCAAATACGTTCGCGAAGTACTTTCTGGAATATTTAATAGTTGTCCGATTTCTTCATGTGAATAGCCTTCTATTTCGTACAGATTGAAGATGGATCGCTGGATTTCAGGGAGTTCATAGAGTAGTTGTAGAATGTCATTTTCTTCCAGTCTCGTTGATGAACTTACTGCATGCTGTACAAGCTCGCCATCGTGTACATCGTCTAGTGCGTATGTCTCTTTCTTTGCTCTTATTTTATCTATCGAAGTGTTTACTGTGATACGTGCCATCCATGCCTTAAATGTCTTTTCTATCACAAATTCATCTTCCTCGAATGAAAAATCGCCTACCTTTCGGAATACCTTGACAAAAGACTCATTCACGACATCTTCTGCCTCCATTTCATCCTTTACATAACGAAGCGCTACTGCCATCAGGTAGCCATAAAATTTTTTATAAATGTAAGATTTGCTGCGCTCGCTATCGGCCAATACACATTCCTCTAAAGCGGACTTTAGAGTCAAAGAATCTCTCTTCTTGAAGTATTTTGGCAATATATTCACGTAAGGCTTATATGCTTTTCACTTATCTAAATTATGTATTTTATCCCCAGTAATACTAATCATCAAGCCTTTATTTTACGAATAAATCTCTCATTTTCTATAATAAGAACGGAAAAGAAATATAAACGCTACAGCTTTATTCGATTAATTGTTTGATTTGCTTTTTAGCTTGAGTCTTTGCCTCTTTTTGCTTAATTTTAATTAAAATAAAAGGACCATAATCCAAACCATGTTTTGGGTCTTGTAGTTTAAAGTTATTGATAATAATTTAAAACTGTTTAATGTCGTTATTATATTTAAACAGCCAAAGGATAAATCGTTAAGCTTATGGCGTTTTTGTTTTAAGCTAAACATTATTTAATCAAATAGTTGTCACCATGAAACATATACTTTTTCCAACAGATTTTTCAGAGGCTGCGAACAATGCTTTTTTGTATGCCTTGCACTTAGCGAATCAGCTCGACACCAAATTGCTGGTACTGTATTCCTATGTAACCCCTATTTTATCGGCTACCCATGCGGGACAGCCAGAGATGTTGGCCGATGTCTATCAGCAGGTTGAACTCTCTAAGTTTGATTACTTCAAGAAGCAGGCTCCTGCATTGCGTGAGCTGGCAGAAAAAAACGGCCTAGACTATGAGAAGCTAATCTTCCTTTTCGAAGAAGGCACCGTAGTTTCCAGTGTGCGCAAAGTCGTAAAGACCGAAGACGTCCGTCTGGTTGTTATGGGGACTTATGGGGCATCTGGTTTTACTGAAAAATTTATCGGTACCAATACCGTCGCTGTTATACAGAATATCCAGCAACCTGTCTTAGCGATACCAGCACAGGCCAAGTATGCTCCTATTAAGAAAGTTGCTTTTACCACCCTGTTTCGTGAGAAAGACTTGGCCGCGTTAGAAGAGGTTGTCCATATGGCGAGTTTAGTCAATGCAGAGGTATACTGTACACATGTCATGGATGATTCCAGCAATCCTGCTAAAGCGCTATTGTATGGTGAAGATTGGGGCAAAAAGTTTCAGGGTAAGGGTCTGGATTTCGTTTTCTTAGAGAAAAAGGAAAACGTAGAAAGTACCATCAATACCTTTTTGGCAGAAAACCACATCGACGTTTTAGCAATTGTGAAGCGCAATCGAAACTTTTTCGATAGACTGATTAACTCTAGCCTCTCGAACAAGTTCGCCTTCCATTCCGATATCCCAATTCTTGTATTCCATGAAGAGAAAGGATAAGCGTGACAAAACGATTTTTATTTTTTTTTGTTTTAATATATCCAATTAATAGGAACGAGCGATGTTGAGTATAATATTAAATAGTTTGAAGCAAGCGAATAAGCTGGACCAACCGGTCGACAAATACACAATGCTTGTCAATGAGAAATCGGAAACAGAGGGTATTCTCTGCTTTGTTCCCACGGATAGAAAAGAAGTGAAGGTATTGGTACCAGCTCCTCATCACAAGAGTTTGCTTACAGATTCAGATACGTTCACCTACAAGCAATTGCTGTCACATAAAGAGGCCATTGTTTTAAAGTAAATTAAAACACAATAATAGAATTAAAATGGTCCGTCATTGAATGGCTTATCATTTGAAAAAAGAAAAATAGGCATAAAATAATCTGGATTCGCGAGTTAGCGGATGGCCATAAAAAAACAAATAATTTAAATATGAAAAATATTCTTTCCCTAGCGCTATTGTCCTCCACTTTGTTGGGGACGGCTTGTAATAATGGTGCTGCTACTACCCAAGGAGATTCGACAGATAGTACGTTAGCTCCTGTAGAGACAAAAAAAGGCAATACCGATTACAAACCTGCTTTCGAGGGGCAGACACGTATTGCAGGTGTTAAGACTGCTACCGCATTCGAAGGCAAAGTTCTTGCTGATGGTTTGAAATCCCCTTGGGGTATCACCGTATTACCTGACGGACGTTTCCTCGTTACTGAGAAAGAAGGAACGATGCGTATTGTCAATAGCGAAGGTAAGGTCAGTGAGGCTATTACTGGCATTCCAAAAGTAGATAGTGACGGACAAGGCGGTCTATTGGGGCTTACATTGGACCCTCAGTTTGGTGCCAACAGAATGGTGTACTGGGTGTTTTCCGAGCGCTCTTCAGGAGGCAATCAGACTGCCGTAGCAAAAGGACGTTTAGCGGATGATGAAAAGACTATCGAGAATCCGGTTGTCATCTATCGAGCAGGTCCTGTTTTTGATGGAAACCTACATTTTGGAGGGCGTATTATCTTCGATAAAAATGGCAATCTCTTCGTGAGTACAGGCGAGCGCTCCGAGTTGGCCACTAGACCATTGGCCCAGGATTTGAAAACAGGTCTAGGTAAGATATTGCGTATTACCACAGATGGCAAACCCGTTGCCGGCAACCCGTTTGAGGGTAATGCAGAGGCTCTTCCCGAAATCTATTCCTATGGACATCGTAATGTACAAGGTATAGCACTTCATCCAGAGACAGGCGATCTATGGGAAACCGAGTTTGGACCTCGCGGTGGCGATGAGCTGAACCGTGTAGAACCGGGCAAAAATTACGGATGGCCTACGATTACCTATGGTATAGAGTATTCAGGTAAAGAAATCGGTACCCCGCCTATCCAGCAGAAAGAAGGAATGGAGCAACCGGTCTATTATTGGGACCCTGTTTTATCCCCTTCCGGCATTACCTTTTATACGGGCTCAGCGATTCCTGAATGGAAAAACAATGTGTTTATCACAGGACTTAGCAGTATGCATATTGCCCGTCTTGTTATTGCCAATAATAAAGTCGTGGGCGAAGAAAGACTGCTGGAGAAAGAAGGTCAGCGCTTCAGAGATATTGTTCAAGGACATGACGAAGCCTTGTATGCTGTCACAGACAATGGAAAGCTATATCGTATAGGTAAGAAATAATGCGTAGCTTATTTCTTAATCTATATTAGTTTTTAGAAAGCCGGACAAGGTTATATTTGAATCAGAATTAAAATAGATAAGTGATAGATATGAGAGAAGAGCTAATAGATATTCCGCTGGTTAAAAATGATTTAGATCATCGTTTTGAAATAAATGTCAACGGTTACTTGGCATTTATAGATTTAAAAGAGACAAGGAGCCGTATTGCGTTGATACATACCGAGGCTGCTCCAGAGCTTAAGGGGACTGGTGCAGCAGCTGCAGTCGTAGAGAAGACTCTCCTATTCATCGAGCAGGACGGGCGCAAGCTGATGCCTTATTGTCCCTACGTGTTTGCGTATATCAAGAAGAATCCCGAGTGGAAGCGGATTGTTGACCCGGCTTTTCCTGCTTACGCGGATCTGTAATAGTTGTCGGTACCTATTTTTGTAGATTAACGTCTACAAAAATAGTGTATTTTACTGTATTACAATATCATGTCCTTTGCTCTTTGAGATTTTGGCATACACTTTGATTATTAAGTATTAGATTGTAAAAAAATATTTTATTAATCACTTATAATTACAAAATACTTCCTTAGCCCAATAATAACGTGCGATATTATTGGGCTTTTCCTTTCCTCTATCTTTCTACGATTTCCTTTACCTGCTCCCCATAGAAGTCCGTATAAATTGCTTTCTTTTTGCCCAGTTTATACCACTTAAAAAATGCTCCTATAAAAACAATTAACATCAGAACCATAGCAAAGACCGCAAGTGCCGCCAATAATAGCTGTTTATTGGGGACGTAAACATTTATCACCTGCTCATATCCTGCCCAGAATGTAATAATGGCCATAAATATTCCTGGTATGGCCGTGCACAATGCATATTTTCCACGGTCCATACGAATGAGCATCGTTGTACATACGATGAGCCCACAGGCTGCTAACAGCTGATTACTGATACCAAACAGCGGCCATATGCTACTTACATTTCCCGTGTAAACAAGGTATCCCCAAGAGAAGGTAAATAGAAAACTGCTCACCAATATTCCCGGAAGCCAGTTCTTATCTTTGAATTTAGGGATCACATTTCCCATCATCTCCTGTAGGAAAAAACGTCCTACCCTGGTCCCCGCATCAATAGCAGTCAGTATAAACACCGCTTCAAACATTATCGCGAAATTATACCAGTAGGCCATCACATCATCCATAAAAGGAATATTATCAAAAATATGCGCCATACCTACTGCCAGAGATACCGCTCCTCCCGTTCTTCCATGCAAGTCTATTCCAATTCTTTCTATAAAATGATTTAAGTCTACAGCGACCAGTTCCGGGTGTTTGGCTATAAAAGCATCATAAGCGGCTACTGGAGTATTAATCGCAAAGTAATCTCCTGGCATCAGCGTACATGCTGCGATTAGTGCCATCAGTGCGACAAAGCCCTCCACGAGCATGGCTCCATACCCGACAAACAAAATCTCCCGTTCATTTGCAAGCATTTTCGGAGTCGTCCCCGTAGCTATCACCGCATGGAAGCCTGAGATAGCGCCACAGGCGATAACAATAAATATAAATGGCAATACAGGTCCCCCGATTACCGGCCCGCCTCCAAATACGAACTCCGTGAAAGCTGGCATCTGTAAAGTAGGTTGTACGAATATAATACCTACTGCCAGCATCAGTATCGTGCCGATTTTGAGGTAGGTAGACAAATAGTCCCGAGGAACCAATAGCAACCACATTGGGAGTACCGAAGCTAGAAAACCATACACCGTGATAGCAATAGAGATTGTGCCAATATTCCAATGAAATAAATTACTGATATGCTCATATTCCATGAGACGATGCCCTCCGATTATACCGACAATCAATAATATCCCACCAATCACACTGGCCAATGTAACCGAATTTTTTCGGTACCGCATGATAAGCCCCATTAGTATCGCTATTGGCATGGTGATAATAACTGTAAATAAAGACCAGGATGCTTCATGCATGGCGCTTATACAGGCCAATGAAAGTCCAGCTAGGGTCAGTATTAGAATCAGAAGAACAGCTATTCCAGTTATGGTTCCTGTAGTTTTGCCGATTTCCTTATAGGCTATAGAAGCCAAGCTCTCGCCTTTATGACGTATCGATGCGAATAGAACAATCATATCGTGTACTCCTCCAGCCAGTACACAGCCTATCAGAATCCAGAGTGTTCCTGGTAGATAACCGAATTGCGCGGCTAGCACTGGCCCTACGAGTGGTCCTGCTGCGGCAATAGCCGCAAAATGGTGACCGAATAATACATTTCTATTAGTCGAGACATAATCCTGTCCATCCGCAAATTCATGAGCTGGTGTTCTGTTCTTGTTATTCAGCCGAAGCACTTTATTGGCCATAAAAATGCCATAAAATCGGTAGGCAATTGCAAAAATAAGTAGCGAGGTGAAAATTAGAGTTAACGCGTTTACTCCATTTAGATACTCCATAGATTTATAGCTTGATTGTTATAACGGTAAAAATATAAATAAAATCATTATTAGAGATAATGTTTTTAATTTTTTTTAAAAACACAGCTTCCACTCTTTTGTTTTTAAAAACAGTTTATTTACTATTTTTGCACCCGTATTTATAAAAACGTAACATAATAGAAACCATTACATATTAAGATTGTATATAGTTAATACAGCCTGCTTGAATATGATTGACACACAGAATTTAAGACTATTTGATTTGGCTAGACGTCAGATCGAATTATATCCCAATCTACCGATGTTTGGATACAAACAGGGCGGAGAATGGAAATACCTTTTGACAGCGGATTTTTTGAATGAGGTAGACCGCATATCGCTTGGTCTGCTATCTCTTGGTATAGAGCGTGGCGAGAAAGTCGGCTTGATTGCCGATAGTAGTATAGAGTGGCATATCATGGATTTTGCCATACAGCAGGTTGGTGGTGTTGTTGTTGCTATGTATCCCAATATAACAGACGCTGATTACCAATACATCTTTAACGATGCTGAGATTAAGCTCTGCGTCGTGGGGAATAAGTCGCTATACAAGCGTATCAATAATATTAAGGAAGCTATTTACTCGCTCAAATATATTTTTTGTATTCAGGCGGGAGAAGATGTTCGTAGCTGGGACGAATTAAAAGAAGTCGCCGCTGATCAGGACCCAGCTATATTGGATAACTATCGGGACAAAATCCTTCCGACCGATCTGGCGACCTTGATATATACGTCAGGTACCACCGGCAAACCCAAAGGGGTTATGCTATCCCACAATAACATTGTCTTCAACGTCATGTCCGCTCGGGATATTACTCCTTGTCAGGCTTTCGACCGTGGCCTTACCTTCCTCCCTCCTTGTCATGCTTATGAACGTATGGTTGTATACACCTATATGTATATCGGTATCACGATTCATATTGCCGAGTCGCTGGACAAAATCGGGCAGAATATCGGCGAGGTGAAACCACACATTATGACCGCCGTCCCCCGTATATTAGAGAAGGTGTATGAGAAGATAATGAAAACCGGACATGAGTTATCTGGCATGAAACGCAAAGTCTTCGATTGGGCTGTAGGCATTGCTGATGGTTATGACCCCAATCCTCAAAAGCGGAGTGCCGTATACAATTTTAAACTGTCTATAGCACGGAAACTTGTGCTCAACAAATGGTACGAAGCCTTAGGTGGTCATCTTATTACCATTGCCTCGGGCTCTGCTTCATTACATAATAAGCTCGCGCGTATGTTTCTCGCTGCTGGTATTCCCGTTTATGAAGGGTATGGATTGACCGAAGCCTCCCCTCTTATTGCCGTGAATCACTACCTTCATGGTGTTCGTATTGGTACAGTCGGTCTAGCGGTCAAATATGTTGAAGTCAAGCTAGCCGAGGACGGTGAGATTTTGGTAAAGGGCCCCAACGTCATGATGGGCTATTACAAAGACCCTGAAGAAACCAGCAAAACCATTATTGATGGCTGGCTACATACTGGAGATATTGCTGTACTCGAAGAGGGGCGTTTTATAAAGATTATAGACCGTAAAAAAGAGATGTTCAAGATATCCGGAGGCAAATATGTAACTCCTCAGCCTATTGAGAAAAGACTTGTTGAGTCACCGTTTATCGAGCAGGCTATGGTCATTGGAGATGGACAGAAATTCGCTTCTGCCTATATTGTTCCCAATTACTCTAACTTATTAGAATGGGCACGTACCAATGCTTCGGATCTACTCAGCTTGCCGAAAGAAGAGTTCTTGAAGCAAGACGTTGTTCTTAAAAAGATAAATAGCGAAATTCGTCAGGCCAATCAGCATTTTGGAAATTGGGAGCAGATTAAGAAGCCTATTATCCTGCAGGACGAGTTTACTATCGAAGGCGGAGAACTTACACCTACCTTAAAGATGAAACGCAAGGTGATTCTGTCAAAGTATAAAGTGCTATTTGATGAGTTATATCATTCTGCCTAAATAAGTTATTATGTCTGGGTTCAAGAAGAGAATAGATAGTTTTAAGTGGGCTTTCAATGGTTTCAGGGTAGCCTTCAAAGGCGAGGTTAATCTAAAAATTCACCTTATTGCTGCTACAATTGCAATAGCCCTCGGTTTTCTTTTTGATATCGATCGTTACGAATGGCTTGCTATTCTGCTCGTGATAGCGTTGGTATTATCTGCCGAAATTTTCAATACGGCTATAGAGCATCTAGCGGACTTTGTATCCATTGAGAGGCGCCCCGCTATCAAAAAAGTCAAGGACCTGGCCGCCGCCGCGGTCTTGCTCCATGCTATTATTGCCGCAATAGTAGGGATTATCGTATTTTTCCCTTACATTCTCGCTTATCTCAAAGCTTAGATACCATTTACAAAAAAAAGCCAGATTACATTTCTAATCTGGCTTTTTTGATATTACTCACATCCTTCGGGGCCACAGCTCGGTCCATCCTGTTCCGCCACAATCTGTAGCGGACTGCTACCCCTCCACTCCGACATAGCCTTTTCTAGCGTTTGTACAAATAATTCATTTGGTTGCGCTCCTGAGATAGCGTATTTACGGTCATATACAAAGAAAGGTACACCTTGCACACCGATTTGGCGCGCCTCATGTATATCCATTTTTACTTCATCATCCAGCTCTCCACTCTTTAGCACCCTGGCCAATTCATTTTCATCCAATCCCAATTGTGTAGCTAACGCTTTTAATACTGCGATATCGTCTACATTCTTACCTTCTGTGAAGTAGCTTTTAAAAAGAAGTTCTTCCGCTTCCAGCTGTTTACCGTACTTCTTCGCAAAATGTGCAAACACATGTGCACGGAAAGAATTTGCCACAACTGCCTTATCCATGTGGTATTCTAGGCCTTCTACCGCGGCCATCTGCGTTACCTGTTGGCTCATTTGTTGCGCTTGCTCTAGACTCATTCCCTTGTGAGTAGACAGATAATCGTTGATGTTTTGCGAAGTGTCAGTCTGCAAATCGGGGTTCAGCTGATAGCTTTTCCATTCGATTTCTATGGCATCTTTATTTGGAAGAGTTTCAATAGATTTTTCTAATTTACGCTTTCCAATATAACAGAAGGGACACATGATGTCACTCCATATTTCGATTTTCATTTTTTCCATTTGCAATCAATTTTTTTAAAAATTCCTTATTACAAAGATAAGTATTGTTTGAGGCAAAGTATAATGTGTGTAACATAAGTCACCTTCTCACCTGTATATTCGCTGTAACTTTACCTTAGTATGTTAGAAAGATAGTGGTAGAATAGTTAACTTTCGGCCAAAAGGGATTGTGTCCGCGTAAGATTATTTAAGTAGTTATGGAAGAGAACGTAAAACTAGATGCCGAATACTGGGAGCATCGTTGGCAGGCCAGACAGACCGGTTGGGATATTGGATACCCTTCGCGCCCCATCGTGCACTATATGCAGCATTATCCCAATAAGCAAGCACGTATCCTGATACCAGGTTGTGGCAATGCTTATGAAGCCGATTGGCTTGTCGCAGCAGGATTTAAGAACATCACCGTATTGGATATCTCGGCAACAGCGATTGCGAGTGCCAGGGAGAAAGTACAGCATGTGGCAACGATTAATTTTGTCTGTGCGGATTTCTTTACCTATCAGGGGCAATTCGACTTGATTATCGAGCAGACTTTTTTCTGTGCCATCCCTGTGGGGAGACGTAGCGACTATGCCCGCAAGACAGCTGAGCTATTGGTGGAAGATGGAAGTCTGGTAGGTGTGTTGTTTGACCGAGAGTTTAGTTACAGTGGTCCTCCGTTTGGTGGCAGTGCCCTCGAATACGAATCACTATTTAAAGCGTATTATACGTTCGAGCGTTTTGAGGCCTGTTACAACAGTATCGATGCTCGGGCAGGAACCGAGTTGTTTATTAATTTACTGAAAAGATGAAAGAGCTGTTTTTAAGAAATTGGACCTTTATGCGAATTTTTAGGATTGCATTAGGCTTGGTTGTTGCCGCTCAGGGCTGGCATAGCAACGAATGGATATTTATCGTATTGGGATTGATATTTGCCGTTATCTCCTTTCTCAATCTAGGTTGTTCGGCCTATGGAGGTAGTTGTAATTACAGGCGTTAACATCAAAAAAGGTAGGCCTACCCTTACGGTTGACCTACCTAGCATTACTACCCATTAACTATTTTATTCGTATATACTTTTCGGTGATATGCTGTTTGACACCGAGCTTTGGCAATTCTTCCATTCCCTCTTGGATTAAGGTATCTCCTTTTAGGGATACTGCAAATTTAAATTGCTTACCTTCCCAAGGTCTATAGGTGCAAAAGTCCAGGTTTTCGGTATAAGTACTCCCTTCCAGTACATAAGTACCACCACCACTTACGAAAGCGGCCGTACTGTCCTTGCCCTGGTTTTTGTCATGATTAAAGAATGCAAAGTGACTCGCATTTATCACCTTAATCATTTCTGTTTTTGTTGTATCGACCCGTACATGGGTGGTGTCCTTACCTTTTATGGTCGTACTTTCCAGGAGTCTATAACTTCCCTCGATGTCATTGCCCGTATTTTGGCAGGCGACAGCGCTCATTGCGGCGATTAGTATATAAAAACGCATATTCATCTATTGTTTATCCCACCATACACGGCCTGTTAGGTAATCTCCACCTGGCACTGCGGCAGCGGCGGCTTTAAAGTACTCCCTATTGGTACCTGCTTCTTCAGCAGATGGGTAAGGAAATCTACGCGGAATAGTACCATTTGTTGCGTTGCCTGGATAGACTACAGGTGTCAGTTCCGGATACCCTGTTCTTCTCCAGTTAAACCAAGATTCATAGAAGTTTAGTGTGGTGTTATGGTGTATCCAGTACTGTTGGGCGATTTGTTTTATACCTCCAGTCAGAGGGTTAGCGGCTACATAAGTAGCAGCATCAGCATCAGAAATAGTCAGTCTACTATCGAATTGTTTAAGAGAGGTTATGCTTGCTTTTACGCCATTAGCAAAATGATCTGCCGCAGACCCACCTATCCCCCAACGTTGAGCTGCCTCTGCCAATAACAATTCACACTCTGCATAGGTCAAAATATAAGTAATACCGTCTAGTTTGATCATACCTGGGTGTGGAGACGAGTAATCAGGCATTGATGTGAAGTTTGGATCGGTTTTTACATCATACTCTTTACCTTGATTGTCCTTACCATTCGGCATTCCTTTTTGTTGCGCGGGGTCCGTTTCAAAGTTAGGGTTGATGTTAGGTGCCGTTGTTAAGAAAACTTTCGTTGCCGCCACTTTGATCCGAGGATCGTTGGTGTTCTTTAGTACATCAATGAAAGTCTTGGACCACTTGCTGTACCACGGGTCCTGGCCTGAGAGAACCTGGCTGTTTCTGTTTTGGGTAATACGGTCACCACTCAGATCATGCTTTAGGAAAGCATTTTCATCGTTACTGCTTAAGGTATTTCCTGCGACTTTAGTAACATAGGTTTTTGCTGTAGCTTCATCCACTTTGGTCAATCGCATTGCTAGGCGTAAGATCAGACTATTACCAAAGCGTTTCCATTTGTCAATGTCACCAGCGTATATAACGTCACCAGTTACCTTGTCAGATGATGGGTTCAGCGCATTTACCGCTTCATCTATCTCCTTCAGCATATCTTTGTAGATATTCTCTTGCTTATCGTATTTCGTTGAAAGAACTTTAGTGTAGTAACCCATTCCAGCTTCTGAATACGGAATATCACCATACAAATCTGTAATCCGGGCAAAGATAACTGCTTTCCAGATACGTCCCATTTGGTGAACATTGTGGTATTGTTCCTTGCCACGGGTTAGTTCAACAACATCGACGATAGGTTTCACTTGCTCAGCATAAGCTCGTTCCCAATATGAGGAGGTATACCCTGGGTCTGTCAAATACTTATCACCTTTCCAATAGCTTGCGATACTCGATAGGCCCTGGATCATTGTTCCTGAATAGATTAAATTTGCTCGCCATGTTTCGTATGCAAAATCAATACTGCCCGTGTAGGTTAACTGCGAAGTAGACAATGCGAAGTTCGGATCAAATTCTGTTGGTCCATAAGTAAGCTTGTTGGTATTGATATTGTCAAAGTCTTTTGTGCAACTGGTTGTACATAGCGCTATCGATAATAAAGAGAGTGCTAATATGTTAAGTTTATTAAATTTCATACGTCCTTCAGATTTAGAGTTTAACATTAAGATTGAAACCAAATGTACGAACAGGAGGTACACCGCCTAGCTCAAGTCCCACAAACGTTGCATTATAGCTGGATTCCGGATCGATGTTATCTGTTTTCTTCATTAGAGTAAACAGGTTACGAGCGACGAAGCTCAATGTTAAACCGTTGATTTTATTGTTAAACGCCTGTGCCGGGAAGCTGTAGCCAAATGTTAATTGTCTCATTTTTATGAAACTCGCATCATTTACAAAGCGGAAAGAACTGTTGTTAGCTGTATTCTCATAATATTTTGCTGCAGTATTTCCAAGCTCTTCTCTATTCGCTAAAGTTTCTTTATGCAATCCTTTTAAATAGCCATAGTAATCTGTTCCCGAAAATACTTTACCACCAAATTTACCGTCTACTAAAAATCCTAAACTGAAGTTTTTGTAGGTAAAGTTGTTATTCCACCCTGCAAACCATGGGCTTTGCGATGAACCATAGCTTTTTAGCTCTCCTCTATCAGGTGAACCATCGGCTAGTTTTACAATCTCACCTTTGTCGTCGTATTTGTAGTCATACGCAAAAACTTGTAGCATAGATTTTCCCGGTACTTGTTTCAAGAAACCAGCACCCGAGCGCGAAGTAGCGACCAACATTTCATCTAGACCGTCAGTCAATGATAATACTCTGTTTTGGTTGTATGTTGCGTTGATAGACGAAATCCAGCTAAAGTTTTGGTTTTTAATAACAGTTCCTGTCACCAACATCTCAACTCCTCTGTTGCGGATAGAACCAGTATTTAATACCGCCGCAGTATAACCTGTTGTGCTCGGGATCTCTACTTCCAGAATCTCATTTTCAGAACGCTTGGTATACCAGGCTACATCGATGCTGAGGCGGTCGTTCAGAAGCCTAAGTTCTGTACCAATCTCCACCTCTTTTGCTGTTGAAGCAAATAAGCCGGAATTAGGTACGGATGTATTTGAAATAGTACCTAGAGGATAACCGTTAAGACTTTGGCTCATAAAGGTATAGCCCAATGAAGTCAAATAAGGGCTAGTTGCCTGTCCTACCTGTGCGTATCCTGCACGTAGTTTACCAAAGTTTAATATTGGAGAGTTCAGTAATTCCGTGAATACAAAGGATCCACTCACTCCCGGGTAAACCGAATACAACTTGTTGTCTTTTCCAGGAGTCGCTAGCGTCGAGAACCAATCCGA
>JAITLW010000024.1 GCA_031277715.1 Sphingobacterium sp.
GTGAAAAAATACCAACGGCAGAAGAGTACCTTAAAGAAGGTTTAAAACAGAAAAAAACAAAATTAATCTCTGAGCTCAAAGCAAACCGTCTTGGTGTAGAAGAAACCCTGAAGTCTGCGGAGTTATCTTTAGCACTGATCAAAAAGCTACATGCGAATAAAATGGTTGAGATTATTGCTTTTAATTGGGACGCTTGCCTAAAACTACGTAGCATAGATAAAAAAATAAAAATCCACTATTTAAACGGGGACAAAAATCCAACAGCACTGAAAGAAGCAAAGCTATCCGGCTTCGATTATAACATCAATGCATTAAAAGCAAACCCTACCTGGATTGAAGAGGCTCACAACAAGAAGCTGAACACCAATGTTTGGACAGTGAATAAACAAGAAGATATGCAGTATTTCATCCAGCAAAAGATAAATTACATCACTACAGACGAGCCTGAATTATTACACACTGTTTTAAGTCAAAAATAACATGAAATATCCGTGTAGCACTGACTGCACAAACACGCATGACTGTGAAGCGGCATGCACACCATTTAAGACAAAAACGTACATAATATAGTTTAGATTCGCCAGTTGGTCATTAAAAAACAAACCGATCCGCCAACTGGCGGATCATGAAATAATCATTTATATATGAAAAAAGCGATAGTATTCCTTTTCCTTATAGGCGTTCTGTATCAAGGAATTGCACAAGAAATCCGTACTGCAAGTTTTAATATCCGATTAAAGACGGATAATGATGTCGGCAATTTTTGGGATGATCGCAAAGATCCCCTTTGCAACCTGGTTTTATTTCACGAATTCGACATCTTTGGTATACAGGAAGGCTTTATTGAACAGGTTAAAGATATGAAAGATCGACTAGTTGATTATTCCTATATTGGTGTCGGTCGTGATGATGGGGCGGAAAAAGGAGAGCATTCTGCAATTTTCTATAACAACAACCGGTTTAAAATGTTGAAAAATGGCACATTTTGGTTGTCGGGTACCGATACGGAGAGCCCAAACAAAGGCTGGGATGCAGCCTTGCCGAGAATATGCACATGGGGTATTTTTCAAGATAAAAGAAATGGTAAAAAATTCATTTTCATGAATACTCATTTTGACCATGTTGGCGTTGAGGCCAGACGAGAAAGTGCGAAACAGATTTTAGCAAAAGCGAAAGAATTTGCCAAAGATCTTCCCCTTATTTTAACGGGAGACTTTAATATCGACGAAAAAAACGAAGCTTACTTCACACTGGCAAATAGTGGTATAGTACAGGATGCCTATGAATTGGCTTCCATTAAGTATGCCCCCAACTCTACATTCAATGGCTGGGGAAAAAGTCTAAAACAGAATGGACGGATCGATCACATATTCATCACCAAACCCTTTAAGGTTTTAAAATTCGGAATATTAACGGACACGTACATGGGAAAATTTCCCTCTGATCATTTCCCTATACTTAGCGTACTCAAGTGGTAGGTTTCTAGCATATACTTTCGTATTTTTGCACGTTAATAAAATGTTCATGAAAACGACAAATATTCTAGCCATAAGCATAGCTTCTATTTCATTTCTTTTTGGAATAGAAGCTACTGCACAATCAAAGCGTTCAAAATCATCTACAGGACGTAAGACAACGACCACCAAAACTACTCCCGCTTCGTCGCAGACTAACAGTACTATAACACAAACCCAAGCGATTACCGGCATTAAACAGGCCTTAGGCAATGGACTTAACAATAGTATTAACACATTGTCGGTGACCGATGGCTTTTTGGGAAATGCAGCAGTCAAGATACTGATGCCAAAGGAAGCACAACAAATTGAAAAAACGTTACGCTCAATAGGAATGGGTAGTCTTTGTGATAAATTCGTTATGAGTTTAAATAGAGCTGCCGAATCCGCCGTCAAAGAAGCTGCTCCAGTGTTTGTAAACGCTCTGTCCCAGATGACAGTAACAGATGCTTTCAATATCTTGCTAGGTTCAGAACAGGACGCTGCTACTTCTTTTTTCAAGCGTACAACTTCTGCAGCGCTAAGCTCAAAATTCAGCCCCATTGTTGAATCGGCTTTAGGCAAAAACAATGTTAGTGGCTATTGGACACAACTCACCTCCGCTTATAATAACCTTCCTCTCGCTCGCAACAAAGTCGACACTGACTTAAACGCTTATGTAACGGAAAAAGCGATAGAAGGACTCTTTGTACAAGTTGCTACCGAAGAACTCAAAATTAGACAGAACTTGGTTGGGTCTAGAAACTCAAACATTTTAAATGATGTCTTTGGCTGGGTAGATAAACAGAAATAGATAATAAACAATAAAACATGGATCACTCAAATATCAATACAATAAAAGACTTCAAAGTTGCAGACCACTTTATCCGTTACGTACAGATCGATACGCAATCGGACGCTAGTTCGGCAACTTTTCCGTCTACTGCAAAACAGCTCAACTTAAGCAAACTGCTCGTTGAAGAGCTTTTAGCGATAGGTGTAAAAGACGCTCAATTAGACCAAAATGGTTATGTGTACGGGACAATTCCCTCCAATACAAACAAACAAGTTCCTGTAATTTGTTTTTGTTCACACGTAGACACTTCTCCAGATTGCTCAGGAAAAGATGTGAAACCTATCGTACATAGCAACTATCAGGGCCAGGACATTGTTTTACCAGACGACAACAGTGTTGTTATTCGTTTTTCAGAGCATAGGGACCTAGCTGAACAAATTGGCAACGATGTAATCACGGCTTCTGGAACTACACTTTTGGGGGCAGATGACAAAGCGGGTGTAGCCGAAATCATGGAGGCAGCGAGATTGTTAATCAACAACCCGCAGATTAAACATGGAGATATCAAGATCCTATTCACACCAGATGAAGAGATTGGCCGTGGAGTTGACTTTGTCAACTTAGAACACCTAGGTGCACAGTTTGCCTACACTATGGATGGTGAAAAAGCAGGCACCATTGAAGATGAAACATTCTCTGCCGACGCAGCAAAAGTCACCATACACGGGGTCTCGGTACACCCGGGCTTCGCAAAAAACAAAATGCAAAGTGCGATAAAGATCGCAGCAAAGATTGTAGAATCTCTTCCTACTGATCGCTTATCTCCAGAGAGTACATCAGGCAAACAGGGATTCGTACACCCGACAAACATCTCAGGTACAGTCGAAAAAGCTACCATAGATTTTATTGTCAGAGACCACGCCACCGACAATCTTCAACAGCATGAAAATGAACTAGAAACACTTGTCAAGGAGATTACCGCAACCTATCCAGGCTGTACATACACTTTTGAGACTAAAGAGCAATACCGCAATATGAAAGAAGTGCTTGATCAATACCCTCAAATCATGGAGATTGGCTTAGAAGCAATTGAGCGAGCAGGCATGAAAGCTGAAAAACGTAGCATCCGTGGCGGTACCGATGGTTCAAGACTATCTTTTATGGGCTTACCTTGTCCAAATGTGTTTGCAGGAGGCCACGCCTTCCATGGAAAAATGGAATGGGTGAGTGTACAGGATATGGAGAAAGCGGTTAAAACAATTTTGCATATTGCTGCACTTTGGGAAGAAAAATCATAAAAATCATAATATCATGAAGAAAACAAACAATGTCTTAGATGCAATCCACTTTAGAAGAACAGTAAACCAAAACAGCTTTACAACGGAAGAAGTAAGTAGAGAAGACATTTTGACCATATTGGAGGCTGCCAATGCAGCTCCGACACACAAGCGCACGCAACCTTGGCGCTATGTAATCTTTCGCAAAGAAGGACTAGAGCGCCTAGGCACAGAACTAGCTCGTATCTATAGATCTATCACTCCTGCTGAAAAATATACAGAGGCAACAGAACAGAATATGGCGAAGAAGGCAACCATGTCCAATGTCGCGATCGCTATTGTTGTAAACTACACGGGAGATGTTCCAGAGTGGGAAGAGCTAGCTGCGACAGCATGTTCAGTAGAGAATCTATGGCTTGCTGCACATTCGTTGAATATTGGTGGATATTGGGCGACTCCAGGATTAATCAATCACCTGGGTGGTTTCTTAAATCTTGAGGAGAACCAAAAATGTATTGGTATCTTTTATTTAGGACATCATAACGCTGATGCACGTGAGCCAGTAAGAACCCCAATTGAAGACAAAATTCGCTGGGAAGAATAATATAAAAAAGAGCAAAGACATTCAAATCTTTGCTCTTTTTTATTTACATCTTCAACTGATGAAGATCAATACGCATCTCCACCTCATGTCCTCTCCATTTTGGACCATCCTCCAACAGCTTTACCAGCTCCGTATATTCTGTTAGATCTTCTTTTCCATTAATAGATAGCTGGAATGGTTTCCCTTGTTCATCTACTTTGAAACGAACCAAAACCTCTCCTTCCTTGTGCCCCCTCCCCGTATAGTCATGTGTGAGGTAAAGCTCATATTTTGCCCATCCAATCACTGGTTCTCCATCAAATTGTCCTGTATTGGCTAATGCTATCGAAAACACCTGATCCTGCATAAGTTCTACTTCTGTCAACTTCGATTTCTGCTGTGGCAGATACCGCAACAACAAAAGTGTACAGATAGTCACAAACATCACCGCAGCAGTCGCCCCTATCGCTAGACGTTGCCAGCCATAGAATCGCTTACTTTTACCGATTGATTGTTCTGCTATACGGGTTGCCAGCCGCTGTTGCAACAAACTTAACTGCTTGACATCGACCCCCTCTTGCAGGCCATAACCATCAATAGCATCCTGCAGAAATGGATCTTCTAAAGCTTCTCGCTCTAGCGCATGCATTTCCTCACGGTTCATTAAACCATTGACGTAGTTATGAATTCGCGATAATTGATAATTATTTTCCATTTCCTTTACTTTCCATACAGATTTTCAAGTTACGCTTCCCATTTTGAATCGCACTCTTCACTTTATTCAAATCATATCCTGTACGCTCTGCGATATCTTTATAACACATTTGTTCTAAATAAAACAAGCGGACACATTCTCCCTGTTCCATATTCAGCTTTTCCAAACAGGAGTCCAATTTTTCAAAATCTTCCTCATCCCACTTAAAACCATCATCCCCCACCAGCTTCTGTTCGCTTTCCAAAAGATTATCTTCAATATCTAAATGCACTGCCCGCCTATCCTTCCTCAGCTGCATCAGACAATAATTCTTAGTGTAAACGTGTAGCCAACTTTTAAAATTATCAACGGCATGCAACCTCAGCTTATTCACTAGTTCCTCAAAAATATGCATAACCGCATCCTGACTCCGATCGGCGTCCTGCAGGTATTTGAAGCACACACCGTAAAGAAGAGACATATAGGGCGCATAGAGCTTACCCAGAACATCTAAGTTTCCAGTTATCTTGTACTCCTCAAGTAACTCCTTTTCATTCATTCAGTCCTGCTTTCTATATTAAAGATGTATTAAGATACATAATTCCACAAACAAAATGCGTTTTCCTAAAAATAGTTCTCTTCGGTATGGGACAGTGTCAGCCCGAACCAACCTTAGTTAAAAACGATTCAACCATAGTTCAATCCGAATCAACCCTAGTTCATTCTAAAATAAAAGCGATTCAAAATCCGATATACTTTCAGAAAAAGACAGTACTTATCTGAACAGTAAAATCGCAATTATTAGGGTTACAATGACATTAAAGGTTTGTGCAATGAGAAACGCATATAGCGGTTTCTTATTATCCTGTTTAAAAAGGTCCTTAAAATTCGTTTCCAAACCTATCGAAGTAAATGCCAAAGCGAACCAAAGACCTTGTAAACTTTTAAGACTATCCTTTACGAGCTCGTGTGTCTCACTGGGCACCACAAAGGAGAAAAGAAGAGAAACAAATACAAAGCCTATAACAAACTTTGGAAAGCGCTCCCATATCAATTTTAGTGTTGGCTTGTCACGTTTAGTTTCCTCATCGACAGAATTGGAATACGTCCAATAAAAAAAAAAAAAAAAAGCAGCAATTCCTAATAATACATTTTGCGAGAATTTCACAATTGTACTTATTTCCAATGCTCTCTCGCCGACCAGTGTTCCTGATGCGGCTACCGCCCCAGAAGTATCTATTGAACCTCCTAACCAAGCACCGGTAACCTCTTGGGACAGCCCCATCTTATCGGCAAGATAAGGCATGAATATCATCATCGGTATTGCGGTAATAAGAACCAGCGAAATCACATATGATAGTTTCTTATTATCTCCTTTTATTGCCCCAGATGTCGCGATTGCGGCAGACACTCCACAGATAGACACCGCACTGGAGAGCATCAGCGACATTTCCTTATCAATTTTCAATTTCTTACACACCCAAAAAGCAAAGTACCAAACCGAGATAACAACAACGAGCGCTTGGATAAGCCCTAAAGATCCTGCCTTTAGTATATCGCCAAATATAACCGTAGATCCGAGTAAGATAAGACCTATTTTGACATACAGCTCCGTACTCAATGCGTTCTTAAACCAATCAGGCAGAACAAAGAAATTACTTATCGTGAGACCTATCCCCAAACTAAAGATAACAGCCTCCAAATTGTACTCCTTTACAACCGTATTTCCCGCTAGAACGACTGCGACTATTGTCAGTAAATACACAATAGGAAATACGACCAATAAAGCTTTGACATTTTTCTTTAACAAAAAAGCGCCTACTATGCCCACTCCATATACTAAGATAAATTGGCATAAAATAGCAAACAGGTTGGTCGCGGAAAAAACCTTACTCCCTAACTCGCCAAAATCATTCCAGCCAAAACTAGGTACTGGAACAATAACACCAGACAAGGCTAAAAATATAACGGCAAGACCTAATATAACGACTACCCAGTCTTCTGTGAAGGAAAATGTTTTTGATGACATAATTTATGTTGATTTTATCAGTTGAGCCAAAGCGCTGTGAAGATAGCTATATTTGAATTTAAAACCATCTTCTATCGTTTTTTTTGTTGTGGCAGGCACCGTCTGCAACAACAAGCTTACGTCAACTCCTTTCAAAAAAGAACCAATATAAGCTATAGGAACAGGGAGTGGCATCCCAAAGGAAACTTTAGCTTCTTTTCGAAACACCTCCATAAACGTTGCGTTGCTTACTGTCTGTGGACTACATGCATGATAAAGGGGCGCAGGGTTCTCTAATTCAACAATCCACTTTACCATTTGCATAAAATCGTACTCATGGATCCAGCTGACCATCTGTTTTCCATTACCAACTTGCCCTCCCATTCCCGTTTTCACCAGGGGATGCAACTCCGCAAACATTCCTGAATGCACACCTAAAACCGGGCTGATACGTAATATCACTTTCTTTGTCTGTTGTAATGGTATACTGCCCATTGCCTCTTCCCATTCCTGAGCCAAAACACTCAAAAAGTCTATCCCATAATCGACACTATCCTCAGCATGTAAGCCCTTCTTTCCACCAAAGATTGAAATCCCTGAAAAGTTAATCCACAACCGAGGGGGACTCTTTAAGGATTGAATAGCCTTCCCGAGAAGCTTGGTCGGGACCACCCGTGATTCAGTCAACGCTTTCTTATTTCTTTTTGTAAATCGGCATTGTATACTTTTTCCGCAAAGATTAATTAAGATATCCGCTCCCTCTAATTCGTTCACCCAGTTGCCTAGAGTCTCTCCATCCCAATAAACATAGTTGACTTCTTTCAGACTCTCCTCCGATTTATTTCGTGAAAGAACCACGACTTCTATTCCCGAAGCCAATAGCATCTTGGCCAACAGCTGACCGAGATACCCACTACCTCCTGCTAGTACAATCTTTTTCATATGTATATAATTTGATTTTCAATTGTCATCCGCTCCCTGGCAGACTCACCACTGTTTGCGCCCCGCACTAAACAAACGTATTTTTCTCTTTAATCGCTTCTATTTTTCAACAATTTTCGAGATGTTTCCTTAGATAGGAAACTCAATCTTCGGCAGGACCTCACATCATCACATCAATATTATGATGATCCTTTAACGCAACTTTTGCTGCTGCATAACCACACATTCCATGCACACCTCCACCTGGAGGCGTAGATGACGAACAGATATAGACTGCTGGATTTGACGTACGATAAGGTGTCAATGAACGTACAGGTCTCGTATATAACTGCCGGATATCCATCAAGCCTCCATTGATATCCCCTCCTACATAATTGGGATTATAGCTTTCCATTTCCACAGCACTCATCGTAGACCTTCCTATAATGGTATCCTTGAATCCTGGCGCAAATCGCTCTACCTGTGCTTCTATAGCTTCCGTTCGGTCCACATCCAAGCCATTCGGAACATGACAATACGCCCAGCCGGTATGTTTTCCTTCCGGTGCCCTCGTCTGATCAAAAGAACTCTGCTGTGCAAACAAAACAAAAGGGTCGGCTACCACTTTCCCTTGCTGTGTCATTTTTTCATAGTAAGCTATCTGCTCATAGGTATTCCCCAGGTGCACCGTCGCGGCCTGATTGCATCGATTATCCCTAAACGGCGTAGGGTCGGATAAAGCCCAGTCTACTTTAAATACTCCCATCCCCTGTTTGTAGCGTTCAAGTTGCTTTCGATAACTCGCTTTCCATTCTATCCCTTTCAATGTCAAAAGCTGCCGAGGCGTAAGATCCAATAGTAACATACCATGCGGCGGGAGCTCCCGAATATCCTCCACCCAAAAACCGCACTGTATCTGCCCCCCTAGCGAGAGGTAATAAGCTTGCAAAGCATCTGCAATAGATTGTGACCCTCCGACCGGAATAGGCCAGCCATATCTATTCCCAACTGCCATCAGCACCATTCCGATTGCGGATGTCCCCCAATTGGACAGGGGTTGTATCCCATGTGCCGCCATCCCTCCAAACAAAGCCCTCGCTTTCTCCGTCTTGAAGCTATGGACTAACCAATCTGCTGGTAAAAGCGCATCTAAACCAAATCCAATCATCTGAAACGGACGTTTTGGAAAGCGAAAAGGTCCCATGATATCGAGCGCTAATGTCTCCCACTGCTCTACTACAGGAGCAATGAGATCTTTATATTTTTTTTCATCTACGCCCAGATAGGCCGCAGTCTGTTCGACACTCTGACATAAGAGTCCGACTTCACCGCTTTCCAAAGGATGGGCTGCGGCATAAGGAGCCTGAACAAACTTCAACCCATAATCTGCCAGAGGTAAAGACCGTAAAAATGGAGACGCCATGGCCATAGGGTGTATTGCCGAACACAGGTCGTTTCTATAGCCTGCCAAAGTAAGTTCTTTGGTACGCATGCCCCCACCTACGGTATCCCTACCTTCCAACAACAAGGTAGATAGACCTTGCCGTTGCAGCGTAATCGCCGCAGCAAAGCCATTCGGTCCAGATCCAACTATAACTGCATCGTATTTTTTCAATTTGGTCGTTTTTATTAAATGTAATCAAAAACAAGGCAGTTTAAAAATTAAAGTGTCCCTCCGTCCCATTCCTTAAACAAAAGAAGAGCCTGTACAATCGCACAGGCTCTTCCTATCTATAAGACACGACCTTAATTAAAAGCAATATTTATTCTCTTCAATCAATTTACGGGCAATACGTTGACGAGCATCTTTTACATTGAAAGGTTGTGCTTTTGTAAATCGACGCAGACCTACCAACATCATGTTTAGCTCATCTCCTTCTCCAAAAGAATATAACGCTTCTTTTGCGGCTACATTCACTTTGTCTATAGCGGAGTACAGGTATACCCGTGCCATATCAGCCTGTAGGCTTGTAGCTTCTTCACCTTGGCTGTGGTACAGCTTTTCGGTTCTTAATAATACAGATTCCGCAACATATACGTAACCGATAATATCAGCTATATTCATTAGGATTTCCTGCTCTTTAGACAAAGACATCATCAACTTCTGAACCGCTGCACCCGCGACAAGCAATCCCGCCTTTTTTAGATTAGCGATAATTTTCTTCTCTGCTGCAAAAGGTGTGGTATCTTCCTCTCCAAAATCAGGGATAGCCATCAACTCACCAACTACAGCCTGTGCAGGTCCCATCAAATCCAACTCTCCCTTCATGGCACGCTTCAAAAGCATATCCACGACCAATAGACGGTTTACTTCATTCGTTCCTTCAAAAATACGGTTGATACGCGAATCACGATAAGCTCGTTCCATCGGAGCTTCAGCAGAATAGCCCATTCCACCGTAGATCTGCACACCCTCATCGACCACATAATCTAACATTTCGGAACACCACACTTTTATAATCGCACATTCGATTGCAAACTGCTCGACCGATTTCAGTTTAGCTTTTGCCTCTTCCATCCCTCCTGCGACCAGCGCATCATAAGCGTCGTCAATATTTTGACCTGCCCGATAGGCGGCTGATTCCGTTGCAAACAGACGAATCGCCGATTCAGCCAATTTATAACGTATGGCACCAAATTTAGATATCGGCAAGTTGAACTGTACCCGTTCATTAGCGTAATTGATAGCAGTAGAGATTACAGCACGAGCCGATCCAATAGTTGCCGCCCCCAACTTGATACGTCCGATATTCAATATATTAACAGCAATCTTAAATCCGTTCTCCCGTTCAGAAAGCATGTTCTCTACAGGAACAGCACAGTCGTTGAAGAAAATCTGCCGTGTAGACGATCCCTTTATACCTAACTTATGCTCCTCAGGATTCATCGTAATGCCACCAAAATCTTTCTCTACGATAAATGCGGTCAAGTTCTTATCTTCTCCAATCTTAGCAAATACAATATAGATATCGGCAAACCCTCCATTAGTGATCCACATCTTCTGCCCATTAATTAAATAATGTGTCCCCTCTGGATTCAACTTTGCTGAAGTACGACCTGAGTTAGCATCCGATCCCGAATTTGGCTCTGTCAGACAGTATGCGGCCTTCCATTCACCCGTTGCCAATTTTGGTATATATTTGGCTTTCTGTTCTGCATTGCCATAATATAAAATAGGAAGCGTACCGATTCCTGTATGCGCAGATAATGCAACAGCAAAAGAAAATCCTCCACCTACCGCATCAGCTACCAACATAGAGGTATTGAAGTTTTTACCAAAACCGCCATACTCTTCGGGGATTGACACACCTAGCATACCCAGCTCTCCAGCCTTATCCATCAGATTCTGCATCAAGCCTTCTTCCTGAGCATCGATTCTATCTAATTTATTCAAAACCTCGGTATCCAAAAAATCAAGACAGGTCTGACGAATCATCTTCGCTTCTTCATCAAATTCTTCTGGAATGAAAACTTCGTTATAGGATGTTTCCTTGATTACAAATTCTCCACCTTTGATTGCTATTTTATTTGTCATTTTATTAAAATTTGAGATTACTAACCTAGTCCATCATTTCGAATATCCCAGCCGCACCTTGTCCTGTACCTACACACATCGTTACCATACCATATTTTTTACCGCGACGCTTCAACTCATTTAAAACCTGAACAGTCAACTTCGCTCCGGTACAACCCAATGGGTGTCCCAAAGCAATAGCCCCACCATTGACATTGACCTTCTCTTCATCCAGACCTAGCGTACGAATGACCGCGAGTGATTGCGATGCAAATGCCTCATTGAGTTCAATAAGATCAATATCTTCTTTTTTCAGCCCTGCCTGCGCCAGCGCTTTTGGAATAGCCTCAATAGGACCGATTCCCATAATACGCGGAGGAACACCCGCAACTGCATAAGAGATTAACTTAGCAATAGGCTTTAACCCGAGTTCCTTCATTTTACGCTCAGACATCACTAGCACAAATGCAGCCCCATCAGAAGTCTGGGAAGAATTCCCGGCAGTAACCATCCCGTCCGCGGCAAAAACAGGTCTTAGCTTGTTCAATGCCTCCATGGTCGTATCTGCACGAGGTCCCTCATCCGTATCTACTACATATTCACGTGTCGCCATCTTGCCATCCTTCACATAGTTCTCCTTTATAGTAATAGGTACCACACCATCTTTGAGATGGCCGTTTTTAATAGCTTCAATCGCTTTCTGATGCGATTTCAGGGCAAAAGCATCTTGATCTGCACGGGAAACGTTATACTCCTGCGCTACAGCTTCTGCCGTCAATCCCATCCCCCAGTACCAATCCGCATGATCTTTCGCTACTTTTGGATTAGGCACAATCTTCCATCCACCAAATGGCATACCCGACATCACCTCTGCTCCTCCAGCAATAATAACATCTGCCATTCCTGCCTTAATCTTCGCCGTCGCCGTCGCTATCGTATCCAGCCCAGAGGCACAATAACGGTTGACCGTTACCCCTGGGACCTTATCCGTATCTAAGCCCATTAGAGAAATAAAACGTCCCATATTCATCCCTTGCTCGGCCTCAGGCATCGCATTACCTACGATGACATCATCAATCTCTTCTTTATTCAAATTAGGAACCGAACCAACCAAGTGTTTAATCACTTCGGCGGCCAGATCATCCGCCCGCATAAAACGAAAACCACCCCTAGGGGCCTTGCCAACGGCGGTACGGTATCCTGCTACAATGTATGCTTCCATATTTTTTTAGTATTAAGTAGTTAGATATTAGTATTTAGATTTCAGTTTCTGCTGAAAAACGCAATTCATTTTCTGCAATTCTGCAATCTTATCTAACATCGCTTCTAAATTATCATCTAATAAATAACCTAAGTTTTTTGATATGATTAACTGTGTTTCGACCTCATATGTAGACGCATGCGCTATCGCAAGAAATTGAACAAACTCTTTATCCGAATTACGGCCAGCTCCCTCAGCAATGTTAGAAGGAATCGATACCGCGGCACGATTGATTTGACTAATCAATCCAAATCGCTCCCTTTCAGGAAAGCTATCGGTTAGGTTATATATTTCAGAAACCAGTTCGATTGCTTTTTGCCACAATTTCAATTCCTTATATTGATGCATACATCTAAATACTAAGTACTAAATACTTTTAATCTAATTTCGTAACGCCTTCCCTTTAGTCAACATATGCTGAATCCGTTCCAGGGTCTTTCTTTCGGCACAGAGTTCCAGAAATGCTTTACGCTCTAGATCGAGTAGATATTGTTCTGA
>JAITLW010000060.1 GCA_031277715.1 Sphingobacterium sp.
TAAATCGCAGTTGTATACAGGAGCTTTCTTGCCGACCACTAATGGTATAAAGGCTGTAGCCATCGATAGCGATGGACAAAGAGGAGCTGTTGTAGAGGAGACCTTAGGTATAGCTAAGAGAGATTGGAAAGTACGGTCGAGTAGTGGAGCGCGTGAAAAGTTTGCTGCGGATAAGGCGATTGATGGAGATGAAAATTCGTTCTGGCATTCACAGTCTACAGGTGCAGATCAATTTATTGAAATAGACTTAGGCCGTGCTTATGACGTTTCGGGATTTGCTTATACACCCCAACGCAAAGATGGAGAAGGTATGATGGCCAAGGGTGTGTTAAAAATAAGTGTGGACGGTGAAAATTGGCAGGACGCTGAAGGTTTTGAATTTGGTAATTTAATTAATGATCCTTCGAAAAGAAAGCATCTATTCAGAAATAAGATTAATACACGTTATATTCGTGTTATATCAACCGAAATCACAGGAGGCGGCAACTCATTGAGTGTCGCCGAACTTGATTTTTATAACTAGTCACTAAACTTAATATACATATTTTGAAGACTTTAGTAAAAATAGGGATGGTAAGCCTTATGCTGTGGGGACAAAGTGGAATAACAAAGGCTCAAACCATTGCCAAAGGCAGGCCGTTTTTGGAAATGGCAGATCCGACAGCAGATACACTTTCTGACTGGTCCACTGTAAAGGCAGGACTTAACAGTTCTTTTGTCTCAATAGATAAGCGTTATGCGCGGTCTATAGCACCACAGGTGCCCATGCAAAAGAAAATGCTCGTTAAAGGATGGAAGGGAGAGCGTGTCTCCGCGCAGCTTCTTTTATGGTCGAATGCTGGGATAAAAAATGTCTCTTTAGAGATTGGCGATTTCCGTTCGTCAAAACGCCATGAGATCAAAAGTAATGCAGCAGAGGCCCGCTTTGTGCGCTACGTGATGACAGATGAATATGGCCCTGGTTGTGGGTACCGTAAGCCAAAAGATTTTGCGGCTTCATTGTCACCGGATATGTTGGATGATTTAGATAGCTATGATATCAAAGGTAAAGAAGTGCGCCCGGTTTGGGTGACAGTGGATATCCCTCGAAATAGTGAAAGTGGAATGTACAGTACCACGGTCACTGTTAAGTCTGGAGAGAAGAAAATAGAAACGCTGACATTGGAATTGGAAGTAGTCAATGAAGTGTTGCCCGAAGTCAGTCAGTGGGTATTCCATCTGGACCAATGGCAACATCCATCGGCAGTAGCACGTGTCGAAGGATTGACGATGTGGTCGGACGCACATTTTGCAGCACTGAAGCCTGTGATGAAGCGCCTAGCGGATGCAGGACAAAAGGTGATCACAACGACCCTCAACAAAGATCCATGGAATGTACAGACTCTGGATCCATATGCGGATATGATTATCTGGAAGAAGAAAAAAGATGGCTCTTGGCAGTATGATTATACGGTCTTTGATCGATGGGTTACGCTTATGATGGATCTTGGAGTAAAAAAAATGATCAATTGTTACTCCATTATCCCATGGAATAATATGATCCATTATAAGGATGAAACCACTGGCAAATTTGTTGATGTGGAGGCAAAGCCGGGGACGGCTGTTTTCGAAGAAATGTGGGCGCCATTTCTTACTGATTTTTCTGCCCATCTAAAGGCAAAGGGATGGTTGTCTATCACTAATATTGCGATGGATGAACGGGAGGCGGATCAGATGGAAGCCGCTTTCGCCCTGTTGAAGAAGATTGCCCCAGAATTGGGCGTATCCTACGCGGATAATCAAAAGACCTACAAGAAATTTCCGGATAGTAAAGACATCAGTATCGCTTCGGGACATCCCTTCTCGAAAGAGGACCTTATCAACCGAAGAGCTATGGGATTGAACAGCACATTTTATGTCTATTGTGGCAACTCTTTCCCTAATCAGTTTACGTTTTCTGATCCGGCTGAGTCGACCTATCTTGCTTGGTATGCTTTAGCTTCAGGTTTTGATGGTGTATTACATTGGGCCTATAATTCCTGGGTGGAAACCCCATTACAAGATTCCCGATTCCGGACGTGGCCTGCTGGAGATACCTATGTAGTATATCCTCAAAATAGAAGCTCGATACGCTTTGAGCGCATGTTGGAAGGTATTCAAGATTATGAAAAAGTACGCGTATTACGTAAGAAATGGACAGATGCCAAGGAACAGGATAAGCTGAAAGCATTAGAAGCTATCATCCAAAAATTAGACAATCCGAAACGTACTGAGACATGGAATGAGGATCTTAATCAGGCTAAAGCTTTATTGAATTAAATAAACAGATATGCACATAAAACTAGGACAGATTACCTGTGGTATATTGGGCGGAATTAGCATACTCTTAGGATCCTGCTCTGTATCCAATAGACTAACGGAGCACCCGCAGGTCTATATTCAAAAGGAGGGACGTACGGAAAAAAAGTGGAAGTTGATTTGGAAAGATGATTTTAACCAAAGCACATTAGACACGAATAGATGGAGCAGGATACCTGCCGGAACAGCAGACTGGAACAGGCATATGAGTACTGATGATAGGTGTTTTGAGTTAAAAGACGGAAAGTTGCATCTTCTTGGAATCAATAATCCTGATACCCTAAAAGATAAGCGTCCTTTTATTACGGGAGGCATTTGGAGTAAAGGTAAATTTGCTTTTCAATACGGTCGAATTGAAATCCGGGCCAAACTTGGGAGCGCCCAAGGAGCCTGGCCCGCCATGTGGATGTTGGCAGAGCTGGATAAGTATGGCAAGTATCCCAAAAACGGGGAAATAGATATTATGGAGCACCTGAACTTTGATAAGATCATTTATCAGACGACCCATTCCTATTACACGCTGGATCTAGGGGAGAAGACAAAACCACCGCATTCTGGAACTGCCGCGATTGATGCGGGAGTTTATAATGTGTATGGCATAAGTTGGTATCCAGATCGTATCGTGTTTCAACTGAATGGAAAAGATACTTTTACCTATCCCCGCCTCCAAGGGGTAGATCCTTCTCAATGGCCTTATGACCAGCCGTTTTTTATTTTAATTGATCAACAGCTAGGAGGTAGCTGGGTGGGTAAAGTAGATCAGAGCCAGTTGCCTGTCGTGATGGAAGTGGATTGGGTAAAAGTATATCAGTAGTCACAGAGTAGGGGTAACTCTCTTTACTTTTAAAAGGTTGGACAAAAATAAATCATTTAGTAGCTGGATAAAAAAGCTAATTATAACGTATTGATAAAGAGGAGGGACGAGCTGATATTGATTCTTTTTTCATTTTTATTCAATTATTAGTATTCGTATCTGTTTTTTATTCGGTGATATCGGGTTATTTGCTGTTGTTTTATTGAATTTTAATCTTGTTGTTGAGAATTGTGCCAATAGTTTTCAATTTTGCAATAATATTTATTGTTCCTACCCTGTTGGGTGGGACGTAAATGTCTCTTCTAAATAGATGTTCGATTTGGAAGGGGATTATGAGAAAAACACCATTTTAAACTTAACAGATATCATGAACATCAAAAAAGTGCTTATTGCTAATCGCGGAGAGATTGCCATCCGTATTAGTCGAGCATGCAATGAACTGAGCATTGCAACAGTCGCTATCTTTACCTATGAGGATAGGTATTCTCTACATCGGTACAAGGCAGATGAGGCCTATCAGATTGGAGGGGATGAGGAGCCATTAAAACCTTATCTGGACATCGAGGGGATTGTACGTACAGCCAAATCGTGTGGAGCAGATGCAATCCATCCCGGGTACGGATTTCTCTCTGAAAACCCACAATTTGCACGACGCTGCGCAGAGGAGGGTATTCTTTTTATAGGGCCTTCCCCTCAGGTTATGGAAATGCTGGGGGATAAAGTACGTTCAAAAGAGGTTGCTGTAAAAGCGAATGTCCCTATTATCGAAAGCAGTCGTGGCGTATTATCAGATATTTCCAGGACACTGTCGGAAGCATCCCGTATCGGATATCCCGTCATTCTTAAGGCGTCAGCTGGTGGTGGTGGACGTGGTATGCGTATTGTTCGTAGTGCTGAAGAACTGGAAACGGCCTTTTTCAGTGCGCAACAGGAGGCTCTTAATGCCTTTGGCGATGGTACGGTCTTTTTGGAGAAATATATCGAGAATCCTCGTCATATTGAAGTTCAGATCGTAGCAGACCGACACGGTAATGTCGTCCATCTTTATGAAAGAGATTGTTCTGTACAGCGTCGCTTTCAAAAAGTTGTCGAGGTAGCTCCGGCAAGCAATCTTTTGCAACATACTAAAAATCTACTTTACCAATATGCTACTGCTATCGCCCGCTTGGCCAATTATGATAACGTGGGTACGGTAGAGTTTTTGGTCGATAGTGAGGAGCAGATCTATTTTATTGAAGTCAATCCGCGCATACAGGTCGAACATACTATTACGGAGATGATAACAGGGGTAGACCTTATTCGCACACAGCTGTATATTGCTTCGGATTACGCATTATCTGATGCATCATTGACTCTGTCTGATCAAAAAGCAATTAAAACCAACGGATTTGCCATACAATGTAGGATTACTACAGAAGATCCTGTGGACGACTTTCGCCCGGACTATGGCACTATAGTCACTTATCGTAATGCTGCGGGGTTTGGCGTTCGACTCGACGAGGGGAGTGCTTACCCAGGAATGAAGGTTAGTCCTTTCTTCGACTCGATGTTGGTCAAAGTGAGTACGCATGGCAAGAGTTTGGAAGAAGCGGCTTATCGTATGGATAGAGCATTGCGGGAGTTCCGAATTAGAGGTGTAAAAAATAATATCGATTTTTTAGAGAACCTGGTGACGCATCCTGTCTTTTTAGCTGGACAAGTCAACGTTGGATTCTTAGCTTCTAATCCACAACTATTCAGACCATCCAAACGTTTGGATCGGGGTACGAAACTGCTTTCTTTCTTAGCAGATATTTCGGTCAATGGAAACCCTGATGTAAGTAGCGGAAAACCTACGAACTTAGAGAAACCTGTTGTACCGATATATGATCCAAATGCCGCCTTTCCTTATGGTTCGAAGGATCGATTGAACGAACTTGGTGCAGATGGATTATGCCACTGGCTGAAAGAAGAAAAAGCTATCCAGTATACGGATACTACTTTCCGGGATGCGCATCAATCGTTATTGGCAACACGGGTACGGAGTTATGATATGCTGAAGGTTGCCGAAGGGTTTGCTAAGGCACATCCGCAAACATTTAGTATGGAAGTGTGGGGCGGAGCGACATTTGATGTTGCGTTACGTTTTCAGCTTGAGGATCCTTGGCAGCGTTTGGCAAAACTCAGAAAGGCAATTCCCAATATTCTTTTACAAATGCTGATACGTGGATGTAATGGTGTAGGCTATTCTGCTTATCCTGATAATTTGATTGCTTCATTTGTAGAGAAGAGTTGGGAAACTGGCGTAGATATCTTTCGAGTCTTTGATTCTCTAAACTGGATGGAGAATATAGCGCCCTGTATCGACATGGTGCGAAAGCGGACAGGAGGTATTGCCGAAGGGGCTCTGTGTTATACGGGAGATATATTAAATCCCCAGCGAAGTAAGTATAACTTAAACTATTATCTGCGACTTGCTAAGGATCTTGAAAATGCAGGAGCGCATATGCTGGCGATAAAAGATATGTCGGGATTACTGAAGCCTTACGCCGCTCAGGAGTTGATTACTGCGTTGAAGGATACAGTCGCTATTCCAATACATCTGCATACGCATGATACGTCATCTGTGCAAGCTGCGACCTATTTAAAGGCTATCGAGGCAGGTGTTGATGTTGTAGATTGCGCCTTAGGGGCATTATCAGGACTTACCTCACAGCCTAACTTCAATGCTATGGTAGAGACGATGCGTTTTCAAGATCGTGAACTAGCTTACGATGCACAAGGTCTACAAGAGTATAGCGACTACTGGGAATCTGTGCGTAAGTATTATGTCCCTTTTGAGTCTGGTATGAGTGCAGGTTCAGCAGAGGTTTATCAGCACGAGATTCCGGGTGGACAGTATTCGAATCTGCGGCAACAGGCAACAGCTTTAGGATTAGGGGAACGTATTCCTGAGATAAAAAAGGCATATGCTGAGGCTAATATTCTATTTGGCGATATCGTCAAGGTGACACCTAGTTCCAAGGTGGTAGGGGATATGGCGCAGTTTATGGTTTCCAATGACCTACAGCCCGAAGATATACTTTCTAAAGGAGAAACGCTTTCATTTCCGGATTCGGTTATTTCTTTTTTTAAAGGAGATATTGGTCAGCCAGAAGGAGGCTTCCCGTCCAAAATACAACAAATTGTTTTAAAAGGACAGCCAGCAAGTACGGAACGGCCTAATAAGCATTTGCCGGCGTTGGATGTTGAAAGTGATTTTGCGGAATTCCGCTCCGTGCATGGTGAGGACCTTTCCATAACGGATTACCTCAGCTACAAGTTTTATCCCAAAGTATTTCTAGATTATCTAGATGCTTATCGAAAATATGGAGATGTATCACTGATATCCACCCCAATTTTTCTGTACGGCATGGAGATAGGACAAGAAACTACAATCGATATCGCTAGAGGGAAAACTTTGTTGGTAAGACTGTTGTCTATTAGTCCTGCGGATGATGATGGAAAAAGGACTGTGTTTTTTAAACTTAATGGACAGACCCGAAATATAGATGTTGTGGATCGTTCTGTTCATACAGAGAAGAAGGTACATGAAAAATGTGATCCGAGTGATTCGAATCAGGTTGGGTCACCACTGCGGGGTATGTTATCGAAGGTTCATGTTAAAGAAGGTGATATTGTGGCCGAAGACGCTCCATTATTTGTAATAGAAGCAATGAAGATGGAATCAACAGTCTGTGCTGTCTCCAGTGGAAAAGTGAAAAAGGTCACTCTCCAGTCAGGCACTATGGTCGATACCAATGATTTGATTATTCTGATGGAATGATCGTTTAGTATTCATTAGATTGCATTTAACTTTTAGATGATTGTAGTGTCCGTACCGACAATTGTTTGTACGGACACCTTCAAAAGATACTACCCCACATTATCCCAGGAAAGGGACTGACCTATAGCGATAGGTTGCTGACAAAAGCTCAGCAGCGAGTCATTATCCAATTTGTTGTACAATAATCGAATATCTCTTTCTGATGCGATATGTACGATTAATAATTTGTCTGCTTCGATATTAATGATTTGCGTATTATGGGTTTTTATTAGATTTAGTGTATCTATATTATCTGAGTCGTTTCTCATCTGATAGGTCGCTATATGAAGTACAGATCCAAATGAAACAGCGACATCTAATACACCATCGAGTTGGAGGATTTCTTCAATAAATGTGTCAATAGAACGTGCGTCTATCTCAAGTTCAAGAGTGATTAGTTTTACATCTTGAACATCTGTTGAAGACTGGGACATAGTACAAATGTTATGCTCTGTTTTAGAAACGTATAGTAAGAGTTTTACTAGAGTTTCATTGCTTGAACTACAGCTGATGTTGAATAGTTTACTGGTCATGGTGCTTTTTTAATAATAAAAAAAGCCTCCCATTGTTATGGGAGGCTTGCTATATAGATTTGTTTTAAAAATATTAAATAGTAATTACTCCTCCCATTTTGGTTAAAATGACGACACAGACAGCGACTACGACGACGTTGAACGAAGAGAAAATAATATTTAGTGCCTGTCTTTTCATGTGCGTCGGCAATCTACAAAAATCAGTTGTAAAGGACAAAAAATAAAATAATTTTATTTTAACCTAACTGTTTATATCCCCGTAACTAATAGCGTAATTGTTCTTAAGTTTAATGGGCTGTTTTTTTTAACTTACAGATAGCTAGTTCCTTGGTGTCCCTCAGATATACCCAGAAATGATTTTCAAAATGCTGTACGATTTGAGGGAATTTTCCAAATCCCCGGGGAAAAGCTATTTCAGAGATTTCATTTGATTCCAGGTTTAAGATATGTTGTTTGCCTTTCCATTGGTCATTTTTGAAAATAGGGGTGAGCAATAAATATTCTTTTGAGTTGCTGAATAGACCGTTAACTCCCTGCTTCTTACTGTTTACCGCCTGTAGATTGCCACTGTCAAAGAGAATTTTCTCTATGGCCCCATTTCTATTACCCTTTGCGAACGCATAATAGTCCATTCCCCATTTATTGACAGAAGTGATTTGCCCACCTGAGGTAAAGACATAGAGCCCATCTTCCTTCCACATTGCTGTGTCTATTTTAGGAGGATAGCTATTGTCTTGATGATACGCGAATTCTGCTGTTTCGAGTGACGTCCAGCTCTCCCAATGAGCTTGTTTGTTGATGATATCCAAGTCGAGGAAAGCCAGGTATCTAGTATCGTGATTAATGCCATCTCCGTTGAAGCATACGGGCAATACTGAACTATCGCTTATTGGTACTCTCCATGTTAGATTAAATCTTTTGGGAAGTATAGACGAGTTTTCGATTTGAATAGATTCGAATGCCTGATTTTCATAGGAATATAATAGGAGTTCATTTTGATTTTTAATCCATCCGAAATGCTTATCAATAGAAAATAGCACCGGATGATTTTCAAGACTATAGTATTTTTCTTTGTAGTCCAGAGGTATTATTTTATAGGTGCTTTCAGATACAAGCAAGAGCTGATAATACATGCTTTCTTCGTTATAGGACAAGAAAATTGCGGTATTTTCATCTATAGTAGTTGCGGTGAGAATGGGATTTATGTGCTCAAATTTTTTAACAAGTTCTAATGTCATGGAGTCTTTCTGTTGCATGCTTTAATGTGTCGGTTTTCTCAATGCAGATCCTTTAGAATCTAAGATACAAAAAAGCTAGTGGTTGTGATTAGCGTGTGTTTGATAGCACACTGTTCACCTGCAGATTTAATGCTATCCAAGGGGAGAATTTTAATTACTTTCTACGCTTACTACCGGGTGAACCAAAACCGGGAAATTAACGGAATTTGCGATAAAGCAATATTCGCCTGCTTTTTTATGTAGTTCTATCGCCAATGGTATCATTTCCTCATTCTTGACCCTTACTTTCGGATTTAATAGAACTTCTTTAAAGTGGCCTTTGCCATCTTCTTGTTCTAGCATGATGCCTTCGGCTGTATCCCAATATTCTTCCACGATGATACTATTGGCCGAACAAAAATGTAGATACCACAGCATATGGCAAGAAGATAGTGATGCTACCAACAAATCTTCAGGGTTATGTTTGCTTTTATCCCCGCGAAAAGCAGGGTCAGAAGATCCGTTTAGCACAGGTTTGCTCGAAATAATAATATGATGGCTTCTTTCGTAGTTTTTATAATGATCGGTTCCTGATCCATTGTTTCCTGTCCACTCAACTTTTGACTGATACCTATGCTCTTTCATTGTAATTCTGTTTTAGAATATTGTTTATGCTAACATAATGCTTTTTCGACGCTTTTTATAGACCAGTTTTCTTATTTAATTTACTACTTTTAGCCCAATAGGATAGATCAATATCCAGAAGATACATACAGCCATGAAAAAGTTACTTATATTGATTTCTTTGCTACTTCCGCTATTAGGATCAGCTCAATTGCAGACCGTTTTCCAGCATAAAGTAGATTCTATTTATGAAAAGCATAGAGATGCCATAGGAATTGTTGTACATGTAGAATCTCCCTCGCAGCATATTTCTTGGAGTTATGCTAAAGGTGTTGCGGACACCCAATCTAATGCGGTTCTAGATAGCAAGCAACCTGTATTAATAGCGAGTAATACCAAGCCTTATGTGGCAGCCACAATCTTGAGATTAGCGGAAAGAGGACAGATTAACTTAGAGCAACCCATTCAGGATTTGTTGTCCAGTACCACTCGCGAACTATTCGAAGCAGCAGGATATGACTTGGATATGATTACCGTGAAGCAACTGCTGTCACATACTTCCGGGATACGGGATTATGTAGACGAAGACTACTTTGCACTTGTGGGACGTCGTCCTGATCATGTTTGGCAAAAGGAAGAACAAATGGAAAGAGCAATAGAAACCGGTGCTCCCCAAAAAAATGGAGAAAAGTTTAGCTACGGAGATATTAACTATCTGCTTTTGACCGAGATTATCGAACAAAAAACACATCAGCCATTTTATGTAGCTATGCGGGAACTGTTGAAATATAAGGAATTGGGGCTGAATCAAACTTGGTTTATAAACCTCGAAGACTATCCTGTACAGACGCTACCACTAGCTCACCAATATGCAGGGCAAATATCAATGGGATTCTTACGCTATAGACCCATCATGGGATCTCTATGGTGGTGGTGGAATAGCGGCAACAGCAAAGGATGCCGCTTTATTCTTTCAGTATTTGTTCGATGGAAAAATCATAAAGGATAGAAAACTTCTTGAAGCGATGTACACCTATGTCTTGCCAGCAGACCAATCCAGGTATTGCTTGGGAATTTATCATTTCGACTTTGGATTCAGCGCTTTTTATCACGGTGGCTGGTGGGGTACTGATGTTATCTATTCGCCAGCATCTGATGCTACTGTTACCGTGTTTACTTTGCAGAAAGATTTGCAACATGTTGTTAACCCATTCTTAGGACGTTTGTTTCAGACAATGTTGGTCGAACAGCATTAAGGTTTAATATTCACCCTGGATCTATTTGTTGGGAAGTGATTATTATCATTCTTATCAAACTTTACGTCCGTTTTTTCTTTTGTCTTTCCTCCGAACGTCCAGCTCAGGTTCAGTTTAAATATCCGAGAGTCTGATCTAGAGTCGAGGTTATAAATCTCGTCCTTTGAAGAGACAATATTTGCTTTAAAAATACTATTGTAGAATAAATCTGATGCAGAAATCCCGACACTGAGCTTATCACTAATGAATTTTCGGTTTACACCGATATTTACCTCGGCCATAGGTCGATATCTAAAGTTTGAGTAGAGGCCACCATTCTCATACCAGCCCGTAACCTCCATGTTTACTTTGTAGGGAAGTTTAAAACTATTGTAGGAATATAAACCTAGACTTTTACCTTTTTCCTTTAGCTGATTTTCACCCGAAGAAATGTTATAGGCTGTCGTGTACACATATACACTTTGATAGTTTTCCCACCATCTTACACCAGGAATTGGGAAAGAGAGTGACGCCGACCATCGATTTTGTGAATCCGTATTGATATTCGTGTAATAGGATGCGATGGGATCATCCGTATTTAGACTATAATAGATCGGATTCTTTAAACGGCTATATTCCACAGCAATATCAATAAACTGAAATAGCTGTTGGTTGAGCTCTATGTTGTTTGAAAACTGCGGTGCCAGATTCGGATTACCCTTTTCTATGGTATAGATGTCTAAGTATTTTACGGATGGGTTCAACTGATCGTAGTCTGGCCTGTCAACACGCCTATTATAGTTCAACGTGACATTGTAGCTTTCGTTAGGTTTGTAGCCAATCTCTAGATCCGGAAAGAGAGAAAGGTAGTTTTGATTGACCAAGGATTTTTCTGAAGCAGATTGACCTTTGATAGTCGTCAATTCACCGCGTAGTCCTCCGCGCATATGCCATTTTTCCTTATTCATTTCAAATAATCCGTAAGCAGACTGTATCGCTTCTTTGTATTGAAAGTTGTTTTGACGTAGTGGGTCTTCGGACCAGGCTCCGCCTGAAAACTGTTCGGATTTTTGAGAACTGTTGATTTTAGTGTAATTGCTTTTAAAGCCTGTTTCGAATTTCCAGCTCTCAGATAATTTTTCTGAATAGTCCGCCTTAAAGGTGAATTTGTCGACCTTGATAGGGTAGACACTTCTTTGCTGGGAGGATTCAGGCTCGTTATGTAGCAAAGGTCCCTGTTTTATGATTCGGTTGTCTTTGCTTTGCAAATCCAGCACGGTAACTTGAAATGATGATTTCAATAATTTGTCATCATTAAACTTGTGTTGATATTTTAGGATTCCATCCCAATTATTGATTTTGCTGGATAGAATATTCTCCTGAAGTGTCGTCTCCACACTTGAGGGACGAGCTATAGAGGTGGTTGTAGTACCCTTTGTAGGATTCCATATATTGTTGTAGGTGAGTTGTACACCGAGCGTATTTTTCTCATCAAAAATTCGATCTACGCCAAATTTGGCTAAATGCCCTTTTGATTTTTCGGGATTAAGTTGTAGTTGGTTGATGTCTACGTAGTCATTGTTAATTTCAGTTCTTCTAAATACCGTTTCTTTTTCCCAGCTATGATCATAGTCGTAGGCATATAGTGCATTGAAGTTCCATTTTTCAGTGCCATGCGCTAGCGATAAGCTATGGTCTGTCTTAACATATTTGCCATAACCAATGCCCGAAGAAAAAGTTCCGTTGGTTCCTTGTTTTGCATTTTTCTTAAAGGTAAAGTTTATGACCCCGGCATTGCCACTGGCATCCATACTCGCTGGAGGATGATTCATGATTTCGATACTCTTCAACGTGGTGCCAGGGGTGGCTTTCAATAGGTTCTTTAGTTGGCTGTCTCCCATTTCTACAGGTTCACCATCGATCATAACGACTACCCCCGCCTTACCTTTTATCTTAATGTCTCCATCTTTTCCTACATTGACTCCTGGTAGATTTTTCAATAGATCAAAGGCCGACTGGCTTTGTGCCAAAGGGCTATTCTCAACGTTCATTGTTGTTTTTCCACCTTTTACCGAAAGCGCTTTTTTCTTGCCCGTGACGGTAACGGTCGAAAGAAGTGTCTCCTCAGGAAACATTTTTAGCAATAGCTCCTTAGCAACAGTTTCCTTGTTCTCGATATTATAAATAAGCTTTTTGTAATTAATAAAAGACACTTCGATCCGATATAGCCACTTATCCTTACCGTTGAATACAAAACTTCCATTAGCGTCTGAGATGTGCAGTTGTCTCTCGGTAGAGTCGGAATTGCTTATGAGTACGATAGTTGCACCGGGCAATGCCATATTGTTTTCATCCATGATTTTACCCTTGATTGCCTTTTGTGCAAAAGATTGATTTGCTATCAGTAAAATGAAGCAGAGAGTGATGTGAAATTTTATTGTTTTATACATAAAAATATGACCTTATCTAAATTTGGAGATCCTAATTATCCTACATAAGTCCTAATCTTTCAAACCACTGGCTAATTGTAGGCAACCTTAATTGAAGGACAAAGAAATGCAGACTTTCCTGTCTTTTTAGAATTTAAATGAGCAATGGCCTTATTCTCATGTCGAACTTACTTCGTCATGTTTTTTGTATATTACATAGGCTAGGTTGTATTTTTGCATAACACAGAGAGGTCAGGTTGATGATTCAGAAAGAGAAATGGCATTTGAGAGGGTATCTGGAGGAAATTATTTTCTTCAGTGCCATATTTATATTGACGATGCTCCCGGATATGATGAGGCCTTTTACCAAGGTTGAATTTATTAAGAGCTTCGTTTTCTTTACATTGCTATACGGACAGGCCCTTTTACATCGTTATTTTGTATTCCCTTTGTTGATTTCAAAAAAATACGTAGCCTATTCCTGTGGAGCTGTTTTATCGACACTTTTTGGTGCAGGATTATTGTTAGCAGTCGACTATTATTGGATAGATCCCACATCTTATCTGTCAGGCGAAGTTACTTTGTTGGAGGTATTTGTCTATTTTATGGTGTTATGCCTTATCAGTACATCCGCGATATTATCCTTATTTCTAATCCGCAAGTATTCAAATGAGGTACGAAAACGAAATGAAGCACAACTTAGGTTGAGCGAGATGAATATTAAGTATTTACATGCGCAGTTGAATCCTCATTTTTTCTTTAATATGTTCAATAATCTCTATGGTGTGAGTCTGACTGAACCATCGAGGACCCCGGAGCTTATCCTGAAGCTTTCCGAACTGATGCGTTATCAACTGGAAAATGCAAACAAGGAGACGGTGACGCTAGAGGAGGAATTTACTTTTATAAGTAATTACATCGCTATGGAAAAGGAACGGGTCGGTAATCGCTGTGATATCGAATATACGGTTGATGACGAGGGGGGAGTGGCTTCTCATGTCCGCATAGCACCACTGTTGCTCATCACATTAATAGAAAATGCATTTAAACACAGTATTACGACCCAACGGAGGTGGTTCGTGAAAATAGAAGTAAAGCTTAAAAAAGGTATATTAGCCGTAAATGTACAAAATTCCATTCCAGATAAAAACCTAAAGGCTCGTTCTACAGGGATAGGTTTACAAAATATTAGGCAACGGCTGGAGTTACTATATGGGCGTGGTTATACGTTAGAAATCATCCCTGAGGAGCAGATGCATACCACATTATTGGTGTTGAATTTAGAATAACAGAGTCATGGGTAAGGTTCTCAAATGTATTATTATTGACGATGAAGAAGGAGCACATCTGGTTCTTCGACATTATATCAAAGACCTGAAGCAGTTACAATTAGAAGCATCTTTTTATAATCCAGTAGAGGCGATGGATTACATGTATCGAAATCCCGTTGATTTGATATTTTTAGATATCAATATGCCCGGAATGACGGGGTTGCAGATGTTGAAAGCACTGAATAATCCTCCACTTGTCATCCTAACCACGGCCTACACCGAGTATGCGCTCGAGAGTTATGAGTACCGTGTGGTAGACTACTTGGTAAAGCCATTCGATATGGCTAGGTTTATGGCAGCCATGGACAATGTCTTCAACCGGTTTAGAAGTATTGCTAACCCCTCAGACGTTAAAGATAGTGCGCAGACACCTGAGGTTAGTTCCTTAATTCTAAAAGTAGATGGCGATATTATTAAAGTCTTGTTTCGTGATATAGTGCATATTCAAAGCTGGGGTAATTATGTCAAGGTCTTTACCGATGAAGGCCATTATCTGAGTGCGATTACCACCTCGGAGATAGAGCAGAAGTTGGATAAAAAGCTTTTTATTCGTGTGCACAAATCTCATATTGTTTCGCTAGGTAGGATTAGAAAAATTTCTGGCGGACAACTTGAATTAGGTAACGGTACTATTCTCCCAATCGGTAATACCTATAAGCGTGAACTGCTAGAAGCCTTTCTTTAAACTAACTTTCCAAAGTTGACTTTTCTTTATACTATC
>JAITLW010000112.1 GCA_031277715.1 Sphingobacterium sp.
ATAGTATCTACGATAGTGCGGAACACTATTACAAAGAAGGGTTGAAAGTTGCGGAAAGAACTAAGGATACCGTGTGGGTGGGTATACTACAAGGTAATATAGGCAACATACTACTGGCCAAGGGAGATACCGCCCAGGCTATCGTGTTATCCGAGATGAATGTAAAAACATCACTGAAATACCACGAGTTTAAAGATGCCATGCGTACATTATTGGGATTGGCGGAGATTGCCGTTGTTCAAAGAAGGTGGAGCCAAGCGAAGGATTACCTGGCCCAAGCGGAGGTTTATTTTGAACCCAAACCTTTCTTTTTAATGTATAAAACGACGGCTTACGAATTGAAGGCTAAAATTGCTCAGGCAGAGGGTAATCAAAATGACGCCATCTACTACCTGAATCAATTTATAACGTACAACGATTCTACACAGCAACAGAAAGATACCGAGCGCCTTCAACAAGCGACATGGAACTGGGAGACCGAACGGTTTAACCTCGCAATAGCGGAGGCGGAAAATAAAAGAAAACAAGATCGTTTTCGCGACTTGAGTATCAGTCTGCTTCTGATTCTGACGCTCCTATCCGTCACACTGCTCATACACCGTTCGCGACAGCGTATAAAGATAAAATCCATTAAACTGGAGAAGGAGCAGTTGGCTCTATTGTTGGAGAAAGAACTTTTGGACAAAGAACTTATAAAGTCCAAAACCGAGATGAAGGATTTTCTGCTCCGCATTAAAGAGAACGAGAAGATAATACAGGATCTAGAGCGAAAACTATCCCAAGCTCAGGTCAATGCTCAAAATGAGAGTGCCAATGAGATTCAAGAAAACCTGACGCAGATGCTGGAATCGCATATTATGACTGATGAGCGCTGGTACAGGTTCAAGTCCCTGTTTGAAACGACACATCCCGGTTTCTTCGAAGACCTCACGCTACGATATCCAAATATATCGGAAAACAATTTAAGGCTGTTGACGTTGAGTAAGCTTAATCTGAATAACCAAAGTATTGCCCATCTCCTAGGTATATCCCTCGATGGGGTTAAGAAAGCGAAGCAACGACTACGGAAAAAGATTGACCTCTCCATAGAGAATTAGGTGGTAGAAACGAGAACAGCTTCAATTAAGATAATTGAAGCTGTTCTTATTTTTGTAGAATCTAGATCTATTTACCCTCGAAAGCCGCTACGAATTGCTTACGGAAAGTAGAATCCTTCTCCGAAAATTCGAACGCCTTACGGTAGGTATCCACTACGCCGAATACCTCTGCTGGTTCACCCGCACCATTTTCAAAAAACAGTTTAAAACTATAAGTAGAAGGTTTAGTTAAGTCAACAGCAGTCTTATTGGACGAGAATACCGTCGGCAATATTACCTGCTCTGTCATTTTATTGGAAGTAGGCTGTTTGAACATCGTTCCTAATGCCTTCACGAAAGCATCCGATGAAGCACCTATAGAAGAAAACTTAATCGACCCTTTGACAAAGCCTGCCTTTTCATCAACCTTCCCATCGTTTGTAAGTCCCGGTTTGATATCCTTTAGTACCTCTATTTTCAACCCAACAGTATCTTTATCGAACAGTGATTTAGCGACGTAAACCATCGAAGAGTCTGTACTAATCTCTTCCGTAAAACGTAAAAACAATTGCTGTTTTGCAGCTTCCGCATTATTGGTCAACTGCTCGATAGTCGGTGTATTCTTTGTAGAATCAGCAGTGTTTGTTTTATTCCCCTGACCGGTATTATTACAAGATGCCATTGTTACAGCGGCGGCAACTCCTAATCCTAAAAACGAATTGATTGATTTCATATGTATATAAGTTTTATTTTAACATGTCGTTATCTTCTTTCGAACACTCCGAAATTCGTGAGATTTCTATTTTATTGTGAAACAATTAAGATACGACATTGTTTTTACTTAATTAACGCTTTATATAAAATTTCCACTGGATGATACGATTTTCGTCCTACACCATCCTTAATCTGATGACGGCATGATGTACCTGCTGCTGCAATCAGGGTATCTGCTCCCGTATTTCTTACAGCAGGAAGCAATACCAACTCCGCAACCTTCATGGATATCTCATAGTGCTCTTTCTCATAACCAAAGGAACCTGCCATCCCACAGCATCCTGAAGGAATAACCTCAACGGTATAATTGATAGGTAAGGACAATAGTTTCTCTGTAGTACCTACTAGATGGAAGGCTTTTTGGTAGCAATGCCCGTGCAATTTTATGTTTTGCTTCTCCGAAGTAAATTGTTCAGGATGGATATTCCCTTTCTCTACTTCACGTAGCAAGAACTCTTCCATAGTCAAAGCATTTCTAGCAATCCGCGATGCCGCTTCTTGCTGGTCTTGATCTACCAAAGAAAGATACTCGTCCCTAAAGGTCAATATAGCCGACGGTTCAATACCCAACAGTGGCGTACCATCATTTATCAACTGACTCAGTAGAGAGACATTCTTATTTGCCAATGCTTTAGCTTCTTTAACAAAACCTTTGGATAGGTAAGTCCGTCCACTTTCTTTATGCGGTGGCACCAGAACCTGGTATCCTAATGCAGTCAATAGCTTGTACGCTGTAATACCTATTTCTGTATCATTGTAGTCCGTAAATTCATCGCAGAAGAGGTAAACGCGTTTTTGGCTGATCGGTGAATCTTGCTTTTTAATCCATTGTTTAAGTGTAGTGCCCGACACACTTGGCAACGAGCGGTCTGGTGCAAATCCAACTACCTTTTTGATCACCTTAGAGAATAACGCATTCTGCGCAAAAAAGTTATAAACCGGTGCCACCATCGACCCCAACTGCTGGCTCTTAGTAAAGTTGGCAATAAGCTTGGAGCGGAAAGGCGCACCATGCACATCATAATATTGTTGTAAGAATTCGGCTTTCATCTTGGCGACATCTACACTTGATGGGCACTCGGTCTTACATCCTTTACAGCTCAAACAAAGGTCCATGACCTCCTTTATTTCCTCGTGGTCGAAGCGGTTCTTTTTAGTCGAATTGGTCAAAAACTGACGTAACATATTGGCACGTGCACGGGTTGTGTCTTTCTCATTGCGCGTAGCCATAAAGGAAGGACACATCGTGCCTCCAGTGATCTCCGTCTTCCGACAGTCGCCTGAGCCCGAACATTTCTCTGCCAATCGCAAGATACTTTCATCCTTGGTAAAGTCGAAGTAAGTCTTGATAGCCTGTCCATCTACAGGTTTATCATAGCGCAATGAGCTGTCCATTGGTGGCGCATCGACAATCTTATTCACATTGAATATACCTTTGGGGTCGAAAATCCCCTTGACCTGCCGCAACAGTTGATAGACATCCTCACCCAATACCTTGGCGATGAATTCTCCTCGCAAGCGCCCATCACCATGTTCACCACTGAGCGAACCATTATATTTTAGTACTAAATCAGCAGTCTTGTCCAATATCGTACGGAATTGCTTCTTTCCTTCGGCAGACTTTAGATTGATAAAAGGCTCGATATGTAGCTCCCCTGCTCCTGCGTGCGCGTAGTAAGAGGCATGAACGCCTTGCTCCTGCAATAATTGCTGTACATCAGCGACGTAAGCAGGTAAATCCTCCGGCGAAACGGCACAGTCCTCAATCAGATTGACCGGTTGGCTATCCCCTGGAAGGTTTCGAATCAATCCCAATCCCGCCTTACGTACATCCCATACCAGATTTGTTTCTTTCGCATCGGTTATCAATGGATAAGCATAGCCGAATTCAGCTCCAATCAGTTCTTCTTTTAGAAGTTTCGCTTTTGCTTCAATCTCCTCTTTGGTATCTGCGCGGAATTCGACAATTAAAAGAGCTTGAGGGTCGCCCTCGATAAAGAAACGATTATACTGATAGGTCGGATGACCTACCGTAAAATCTAAAATATACTTATCCACCAATTCGGAGGCTTCTGGATTGTGCTTGAGGGCAATCACATTAGCCCGCATACATTCAATCATATCATTGAAATGCACACATAGTAAACCGATTTCCTTTGGTGGCAAAGGACGTAGATTCAATACCGCTTCAGTGACAATCCCCAAGGTTCCTTCAGAGCCTGCCAAAAGATTACACAGATTGAAAGGGGCCTCCTTGTCCACTAGATAATCTAAGGCATAGCCAGTATTACGTCGTGTTATCGTTTTTTTCGGAAAGCCCTGTTCTATAGCTTCGATATTTTCCGTCTTTGTCAACAAATCATTCAAGGCACGGTAGATATCTCCTTCTCTCCCTTTTGCCGATAGCTTACCAAAATAAGCGGTAGGCTCTAGTTTTTCAAAAACCACTTCGCTCCCATCGTTGAGCACGACATTAGCACTGATCAAGTTCTCCCGTGTATCTCCCCATACAATAGAATGGAGTCCCGACGAGTTGTTACCAATCATCCCTCCCACCATCGCTCTGCTTGCGGTCGAAGTTTCCGGTCCAAACATCAAGCCATGCGGTTTTAGGTACGCATTTAAGTCATCACGAATCACACCGGGCTCGACCTTAACCCATCGCTGTTCGACATTCAACTCCACTATTTTGTTAAAGTATTTTGACACATCGACCACGATACCACTCCCTACGACCTGTCCAGCTAGTGAAGTACCTGCCGTACGGGGAATTAAAGTGACTTGATTTTTATCGGCAAACTGTACCAATTTCAAGATATCACTTTTCGTATATGGAATCACAACGGCAAGGGGCAGTTCTTGGTATACTGATGCATCCGTAGCATAAGCTAATCTAATGGTCTGGTGTTTAGGGTCGGTAGGATTGTAATATAACTCTCCGTCTATATGATGGCTTAGTTTCTCTAGCGTTGACAACATGAAATTCTTCTTTAAATCTAATAGATAAACAAATCTAATCAATCTTACATTATTTTTATGTATATTGGAGAGAACGAATGTTATTTTATGCAACGAAATAAATGAAATGCGCAAAATAACGCAAGCCAAATCCTACTGAAAACCAAAGATCAACCTGTATAAATAGAATATTATTCATATTCTAATAAATAATTATGAATTATATTCTAAAAAAGGTTAAATTTGCAGAATTATGTCAAAATTAGAAGTATCATTAGACCATATTGACTATCAAATCCTCCGCATCATGCAGAATAATGCCCGGACAAACAACGCAGATATCGCGCGTGAACTTGGCATGGCACCTTCTGCTATATTGGAGCGAGTCAAGAAGTTAGAACAGAAGGAAGTTATATTACAGTACAATGCTAAGATCAATCCTTCTGCATTAGACCAAAATTTACTGTCATTTATATTCATCAAGACATCAGACATTATTGGAGAGCAGGGAGTCGCTTATCTATTGGCCGAAATTCCCGAAGTTCAAGAAGTGCATGATATCGCTGGCGATGATGGTTATCTTGTTAAAGTCCGTACCAACGACGCCGCAGGTCTAGTTGACCTTATGCGCAATACTTTGGGAAAGATAGAAGGTATCTTGTCTACGCGTACGACTATCGTCCTACAAACGGTCAAAGAAGAACAAAAACTGGTAATTCCTTCAAAAGATTAATATGGAAGAAAAGAATCCTTCAGTAGCGCGCATAGTCTTCGCTTATCTTGTAGTCTATATCGTATGGGGCTCCACATTCTTTTTCATCGAAAAAGCACTTCGGTCCTTCTCCCCTTTTGTGTTGGGTTCTATTCGCTTTATTATAGCAGGAACGCTTCTAATGGGGTACTGTGGATTGAAAGGGTACAAAATATTCAATAGAGCTGATGTCAAGCAGGCTATATTTGTTGGCTTTTTACTCCTTTTTATTGATATGGCGGCCATTATTTGGTCCGAACAGTACATATCAAGCGGTATCGTATCTATCCTCTCGGCAGCTACAGCCATCTGGTTTATCATCTTTGACAAACCAAAGTGGAAGGAAAACTTTTCAAGCCTACCGATTATCCTAGGGCTGATATTGGGTTTTACGGGAGTAATTATGTTGTTTGCAGAGCAAGTCTTTGGACAGACAGATGATGGAGAGAAATCTCAGAACCTGATTGCTATGGGGGTGCTTATCTTGGGTACGATCGGTTGGACTATAGGCTCCCTAACCTCTAAGTACAGTCAAAAGGAAAAGACGGAAAAAAGAAAAGAACAACCTCTAAACGTTATCGTGAAAACGGCCTGGCAAATGGTTACTGCTGGGGTTGCATTTACGACGGTCGCGTTATTAAACGGAGAATATAAAGCTTTCGACTATAAAGCCGTCTATCTAGCAGATTGGGGAGCAATAATCTATTTGGTTACCTTCGGGTCTATACTTGCCTTTAGTTCGTATATATGGCTTCTACAGGTCAGACCAGCGACCGAGGTGAGTACCTATGCTTATGTCAACCCAATTGTAGCACTATTGTTGGTGCATTTCTTTACAGACCATCAGGTGACTCCATTACAGATAATAGGTCTTGTTGTGGTGTTATTCTCGGTGCTACTAATGAACTGGAATCTGTACAAAAACAACAGAACCATACGTGCACTGCGCTATAGAAAGAAATTAAAACGTGTTAAGAATATGGCGCCGAAGAGTAGTATTCCTAGAATTATAGAGGTTGCCGATTTTAATGCGAAGGAGAAGAAAAAACAAGTTGCTAAAGAAGCGAAGAAAGAGTCTTCTTCATTCCTTGATGAATAAAGAAGAAAACAAACCGGAAAGAAGTGGAATTCAGCGAATAATAAACCGCCATATAAAACCATTATTACCGGAAGAAATAAAAAAGGGAAGTACTTAATACTTCCCTACAATTACTTTAGTCAACTTATCAAAGTCGAAATATCGTATCGCAATCTCTTGGACTCGCTCTGGAGTCATCGTACGGAGTACCTCATGGTAATAGTGATAGTAAGATAGATCAAGACCGCTAAAATAAACCGCCTTAAACTTATCTACATGGGAGAAGATACTCTCTAGACTGCCTAGGAGATTTCCCTGCATATAGTTGCGTACTAAATCCACTTCTTCTATAGTCGTAGGTTCTTCGCGCAAGCGTCTAAATTCTTTCTCTATTTCTACTAAGGTGGCCTTAGTGACGTCTGCTCCTACCTCGGACCCTAAGGTCATAAAAGCGGTATGCTTCAAACTAACGACAGCCGAGCCGATACCATAGGTATAGCCTTTGTCTTCGCGGATATTGCGCATCAGCCGCGAGCCAAAAAAGCCTCCTAGCAATGTGTTTACAAATTGTATAGCCGGAAAATCCGGATGAGCACGCCCTTCGGTAATCCCGCCCATGCGAATAGCAGACTGCAAAGCCTCCTCTTTAGGTTCTACGACCAACTGTCCATTGCTAGCTAACGGAAGGTCGATGGCGTTGCCAACTGCTGTTTTGCTTTCCGCCCACTCTCGGCCAAACAAATTATCCACTAAATCCTGAAGCTCTCGGTCTACCCTCCCCGCTATCAACAAGGTGCAGTTATTTGGGCGAATCTGTTGTTCAAATAGCGAATAAAGTTTCGCTCTGCTGAGGGTATCGTAGTCTTCGAGGTCCGCTACGGCACCGTATTGGTTGGGGCCAAATAGATTTTTGTAAAACAAGCGACGGGCGACTACATCATTCTTTTGTAACGCTATCTGTAGGCTCTGCTTATTATTCCGGATATAGGTTTCTAATTCCTCTTCAGGGAAAGTCGAATTTATCAAAATATCGGCTATAATAGGCAGTACTTTGTCTACATGTTTCCTTGTGGTGTACAAGGACAAGGCGGTATAGTCAAAGCTATACTCGGGCATAAGATAAGCACCATAGAAATCTATTTCTTCGGCTATCTCCGCACTAGTTCTCGTGGTTGTACCCTCTTTTAACATCGAGGATAGTGCAACGTTCAAAATCGGCAATTCCGACTTCTCATAGTGGTTCTCGAATACAAACTCAAACTTCATCAGTTCCAAATCCTCGCTGTGAAACAAGAACGTACGCAGTCCATTACTATGGTTTACAACGTCGGGCTGTACCAATTCTAGGTCGCCTATGGCTTGATAAGGTGGCGCTTCCAGTCTATTAGGCATTTACACCTCCTTTTGATTGGTACCACAATGTCGATGAGTTCTCCATTCTAAATATTTCTGTAGCTACACGCTGTACGTCTTCAGCAGACACCTTTAAATACTTTTCGTTTTCGTCGTTATATTCTTGGGCATTGCCCAGCGCTTCATAATAAGCTAGATTCATTGCTTTATCCAGGATGGATAGTTCTGAAAATAACAAGGTCGATTCTATTTTGTTCTTGACCTTTTGTAGTTCAGCCTCAACTACCGGACTGGTCTTTATTTTGTTTAATTCTTCCCAAATAATCGCTTCCGCTTCTTCTAGACTGATACCTGCCAGTGGTTTCCCCTCAATAACAAATAGATTGCTATCAATACTACCTGTTACATAAGCGTTGATTTCGGAAAAGACCTGTCTTTCTTTGACTAAAGAGCGATACAATCGTGAAGAAGCACCTCTTGATAGAATATCCGACAATAAATCCATCGTCTGATAGTCCTTTGACAGCCTATCGTAACCGTGAAAAGCTATATATATGCTATCTACAGGTACATCGGCTTCCACGACCTCTCGCCTAGCAGCTTCTTGCTTCGGCTCCTGTGGCAGGTTACGATGATAAGACTGTCCTGTAGGAATTTCATCAAACCACTTCTCCGTCAGCGCCTTTACGTCTGTCAATTTAACATCACCTGCAACTACTAATATCGCATTTTGAGGAGTGTAAAACTTAGAGAAGAATCCTTTGACATCTTCCATAGTTGCATCTTCGATATGCTTTAATTCTTTGCCTATAGTCGCCCATCTATAAGGGTGCACCTTGTACGCCATAGGGCGCAAGTGCAACCATACATCCCCGTAGGGTTGGTTGAGGTAGCGCTGTTTGAATTCTTCACACACGACTTGACGCTGCACCTCCAAGCTCTGCTCACTAAAAGCTAAGCTCAGCATGCGATCACTCTCCAACCAGAATGCGGTCTCTAGATTGGAAGCAGGCAGTGTGATATAATAGTTTGTAATATCATTGCTCGTGAAAGCATTGTTCTCGCCTCCGACCTGCTGTAAGGGCGAGTCATAATTAGGGATATTCACAGATCCTCCGAACATCAAATGCTCAAACAGATGGGCAAAGCCCGTCTGCTCCGGAGATTCGTCACGAGCCCCTACATTATATAAAATATTAACAACAGCCATGGGCGTAGTATGGTCTTCATGTACCAATACTTTCAATCCATTGCTTAAAGTAAACCTTTCAAAATTTATCATAAAAGACTTTAAAACAGAAT
>JAITLW010000118.1 GCA_031277715.1 Sphingobacterium sp.
AATTGTTGTTAGGTAGCTGTTCGACTATTCAAAATGCGAATAATGCGACTAAAGGCGGGGCTATCGGTACAACAGCTGGTGCCGGTCTTGGCGCATTGATCGGTGGTAAGGCGGGTAACACAGCTATCGGTGCTATCGCTGGTGCTGTAATCGGTGGTGCAGCAGGAACATTGATTGGTAATAAAATGGATAAGCAGGCAAGAGAGATCGAAAATACAATTGCCGGAGCTGAAGTCGAAAAAGTAGATGAAGCGATTTTGGTGAAGTTTGATTCAGGAATTTTATTCGACTTTAATAAGTCTACACTAAAAAGTGAGGCTAAAACAAATATTGCGAAATTGGTTGAGACCTTAAATAAGGAGCCTAATACGGATATTCTGGTTATTGGTCACACAGATAACGTGGGTACCTTGGCAGCAAATGATAAGGTATCTAGCGACCGTGCTAAATCTGTAAGAGATTATGCTGTTTCACAAGGATTATCTGCTGGACGTATAGCTACTGAAGGAAAGAATTACTCTGAGCCTATCGCATCTAACGATACAGAAGCAGGGCGTGCGCAGAATCGCCGTGTAGAAATTGTAATTACTGCGAGTAAGAAAATGCAAGACGAGGCAAAAAGACAAGTTGGTCAATAATAGTCTTGTCCTAAAAGAGAATAGAGAAAGGCTCTCCCATTTTTGGAGAGCCTTTTTTGATGGTATACTGTTTCTATGATCTTAATCAATAGGGTATTGCTTAGCTATAGCGTTATGTCGTACTCTTTTTTCGGAAATGTGTAAATAGGAGCTTAATAATTATTTGTTAAAATTTGGTAAGCTCTGCCAAACTGTCATAAATAATGGTATTTTATTTTTAACTTTGTAGTCTTTTACAATAAGCTATGTTAGAATTAACACATACAACAAAAACGCACGACGAAGACCGTCAAGGAGAGGCTTTGGAGCTTGCTCCAACAGGGAAAGCGGATGGAAGAAAGCTTTATATTGAGAGCTACGGTTGTCAGATGAACTTCTCGGACAGTGAGATTGTTGCGTCTATATTGATTGATAAGGGGTTTGAAACGACCAAGGATTATAAGGAAGCTGATGTGGTATTTATTAATACCTGTTCTATTCGGGAAAACGCAGAGCAACGTGTTCGCAACCGTTTGAAGGAATTTGAATCTGCTAAAGCGAAAAATCCAGGGATGGTTGTTGGTGTATTGGGCTGTATGGCGGAGCGTTTAAAAGCTAAATTTCTTGAGGAAGAAAAATTAGTAGACGTAGTGGTCGGTCCAGATGCTTATCGTGATTTGCCTAATTTGATCGAAAAGGTGGATGATGGTAACAAGGCGGTGAATGTATTGCTGTCGCGGGAAGAGACTTACGCTGATATCAGCCCTGTTCGCTTAAATTCTAATGGCGTTTCTGCGTTTATCTCTATTATGCGTGGCTGTGATAACATGTGCTCGTTCTGCGTGGTGCCTTTTACCAGAGGGCGGGAGCGAAGCAGAGATACACAGTCTATTGTAAAAGAAGCACAGGATCTATTCAATGCCGGATACCGTGAGGTTACGTTGTTAGGACAGAATGTCGACTCCTATAAATATACACCTAAAGTTGAGGAGGGCGAGGACGAGCTTCCGACTGTTAATTTTGCGAACTTGTTGGAGCTTGTTGCTCAGGTGAGTCCTGAATTGCGGATACGTTTCTCTACATCGCATCCAAAAGATATTACGGATGAGGTATTGTATACGATGGGTAGGTACGAGAATATCTGTAAGTATATTCATTTGCCGGTACAATCGGGCAATTCGAGGGTGTTAGAATTGATGAACCGTACATACGATAGGGAATGGTATATGGGTCAGGTAGAGGCTATCCGCCGTATTATTCCGGAGTGTTCTATCTCAACGGATGTAATTACCGGTTTCTGTACCGAGACGGAGGAGGAGCACCAAGAGACGCTCTCTATGATGGATTTTGTGAAGTATGACTTCGCTTATATGTTTGCCTATTCGGAGCGTCCAGGTACATTAGCTGCCAAGCGCTACGCCGACGATATACCAGAGGATGTCAAAAAGAGACGTTTGACTGAAGTAGTGAATAAGCAACAGGAGCATAGCTTGGAACGTATACAGCAGTATGTGGGCAAGGTTCATAAGGTATTGATTGAGGGTTTCTCTAAGCGATCGGATCAGGATTACTGTGGACGTAACGATCAAAATACGATGGTTGTATTCCCTGTAGATGCACGATTCAAAGTTGGCGACTACGTACAGGTACTGGGCGAAAGTTGTACTTCGGCGACGTTGATCGGTAAGATTATCGATTAATACTAATATCTCATTACTCAAGACTAAGGACAATGGACATTCAGGACATAAAAAATAGATTTGGTATTATAGGGAATTCACCTTTGCTCAATCGTGCTATCGATGTTGCGAAGCAAGTTGCCCCGACTGATATATCTGTTTTAATACAAGGTGAGAGTGGTGCAGGAAAAGAGGTTTTTTCACATATCATACATCAACTGAGTGCCCGCAAGCATGGACCATTTATTGCGGTAAACTGTGGCGCCATACCGGAGGGGACTATAGACTCGGAGCTGTTTGGGCATGAGAAGGGGTCTTTCACAGGTGCGCATGAAGCACGCAAAGGTTATTTTGAAGTTGTAGATGGTGGGACCATTTTTTTGGATGAAGTTGGAGAATTGCCTCTAAATACGCAGGCCCGTTTATTAAGGGTGCTGGAGTCGGGCGAATATATACGGGTGGGTTCTTCAAAAGTACAGAAGACCAATGTCCGTGTGGTCGCAGCGACAAATGTAGATGTATATGAGGCGGTAAAGAAGGGTAAGTTTAGGGAAGATCTGTACTACAGGCTGAATACAGTTCCTTTGCGTATACCATCGTTACGGGAGAGAAAGGAAGATATATTTCTATTATTCCGGAAGTTTGTGGTTGATTTTTCAGACAAATATAGATCTCCGGGTGTGCAACTAACTCCGGATGCCCAGGAGTTGTTGGCGAATTATAGTTGGCCAGGAAACGTACGGCAGTTAAAAAATATTGCGGAGCAGATTGCGGTACTAGAAAAGGAGAGAATTGTAGATGCTCGGATTCTAAGTAATTACCTGCCTGTAGAGAAAAGTTCAAGTACATTGCCTGTATTTGTAAAAGAACAGGGAAAAGAGGATTTTTCGGAGCGGGATATTCTTTATAAGGTCCTTTTTGATATGAAAAAGGATATGGTCGACTTGAAGAAGCTGGTTGTAGAGTTGTTGCAGAACGGTAATACCGCGGCGTCTTATGATCAAAACTCCCAGTATATCAATCAGCTGTATCAAGAGGTGAAACCAGCCCCCGCACAGCTTTATAATGAAGAGTTGAATAATACACCTACGCTTACCATACATAATCCGGCGACGAGTTCTTCTGCCAACAATTATGTCTCTATTGATGATACACAGGATGTAGAAGAGGTTGAAGAGTCGCTTTCTCTTGTAGATAAGGAGTCAGATATGATCAAGAAAGCCTTGAAGAAGCATAAAGGTAAGCGTAAATCTGCCGCTCAGGAGCTAGGGATTTCGGAGCGAACGTTGTATAGAAAAATTAAAGACTTAAATTTAGACTAGATACTTATGTGGGGATTAACAGCTCAGATCAGAGTAGTTGGGGTGCTATTGGTGGCGCTTTTTATGGTTCAAAGTTGCGGTGTCAAGTATGGATTTACCGGAGGCTCTATTCCAAAGGATATGAAAACGTATTCTGTTTTGTATTTTGAGAATGTCGCCCCTATGGTATATACAACACTTGGCCAGAACTTTACAGAGGGATTGAAAGAGCGTATCCGAACGCAGTCTAGTCTGAGTCAGGTTAATGCCGAAGGAGATGCTATTTTTGAGGGATTGATCACAGGTTATACGATTACTCCTGCATCGGTAGCGGCCGGAGGGCTTGAAAGAGCTGAAAATAGTAGGTTGACTATTACCGTAAAAGTGAAATATACGAATCGTTTAGACCAAACAGGTGAGAGTAATTTCGAAGAAAGTTTTTCTCAGTTCAAAGAGTTTGCCGGGTCAGATGTTACTCGATTTGAGGCTGAATTGAACCAGGAAATCATTAAAGCTTTGACCGAGGATATTTATAATAAAGCGTTTGCTAACTGGTAGTATAATTCGAATTAGATATGACAGATTTAAATAATTCAGAACATATGCTATACCGACAGGCTCTTGTTGATCCTTCTAGATTGACCGAGGAGGACTTGTTGGGGTTGATCGTACGCTTTCCTTATTCTCAGCCGTTGATATTTGCTTATGAGCGCAGGAAGAAGCTTATCAATGAGGTTTCTCCTAGTCGTGAGCTTGCCTTATTGTATGCTCCTAATGCCAATTGGCTTTGGAACTTTGTGAATGCACCTGTGGTGAAAGTGGAAGAGGTGTTTCCTGAAAAGGAGGAGTATATTCCCTTTGAATTGTATGACAAGCCAGATGATGATGTTGTATCTGAAGAGGACACCGTGCAAGTAGCAGAGGAGCAAGTTGCAATGACAGAGGAACCGCTGCTTGAAGACGAGGATGAGGAGGTTGCTGAGGATAAAGAAGAGGTTGCTGAAGCGTGCAAAGAGGAGGTCGAACTAGAGAAGTTGTTTCAGGGAGGCGCTGTCCTTGGAGACTACTTTGTTTTTGAGGAAAAGGAAAAACAAGTAGAAGAGGATACTGCGGAAGAAGGTCTATTGTCCCCTTCTAATGATGATCCAGAGGATGTAAGTCTATACAACGATGATTTGATGCCTTATAGTTTCAGATGGTGGTTACACAAGACGAGGTTGGAGCATGCGGATATATACCAGCCCTTTATTGCTCCACATCTGCCGAAACCAGAGAAAGGGCATTTCGATTTATCGAAATTGGACGAGACGATTTTAGATCAACAGATCAAGGAAAATATAATCCACTTTCAGGATCCAGAAAGCAAGCTTAGTGATGCAGTAAAGAATAGTCCTTTAAAACCTGTAGAGCCGAAGAAAAGTGATCAGGTGATCGAACGGTTTATAAAAGAAGAACCGATCATACAAGCCCCTTCAGCCCAAAATCTTCATAATGAAAATATGGCGCGTCAAAGTGCAGAGGATAATTATTCTCTTGTCACAGAGACATTAGCGAATATTTATATTGATCAGGCACTTTATCTTAAGGCTATTGAGGTTTTCAAAAAATTAATTTTGAAATATCCAGAAAAAAAATCGTATTTTGCGACCCAAATTCAAGAGTTAGAGAAAAACTTATAAATAATATTAACTAAGAAATGACAACATTATTCATTATCCTGATTATTTTGGTGAGTGTGATTTTAGCATTTTTCGTGCTTATACAGAATCCAAAAGGTGGAGGTTTATCATCAGGATTTGCTGGTGGAAGTAACTTAATGGGAGTTCAACGTACAGGTGACTTTTTAGAAAAAGGTACATGGACCCTAGTGATAGCGCTTATGGTATTTAGTTTAGCTATTAATATTTTGGGACCTAGTTCAGGTTCTAGCGCTGGAGGTCTTTCTAATCAAATCGAAGCGCCTGCGCAAGCGCCAGCTTTAAACTTGAATGCTCCAGCACCAGCTCAAGGTCAGCAAGCAGCACCTGCTAAACCTGATTCAGCTAAATAGAGGATATAAAAAATAGTAAGCCTTACAGTACTTCTGTAAGGCTTTTTTTTTGCCTGACTGTCATGATGACACAGCACGGCCTGAGAAAGACTGTCAATTCTCTGGTTGAAAAGGAAAAAATGGCAATCTTTTGAGGGATGGTTCCTTTGGCACAGTTGGTGATGGTAAGAGTGTATAAAGGTTAAAATTAAAAATAAACGTATAATAGTATAATTATGGCATTAAGTATTAAACCTATTGGAGACAGAGTGGTTGTAGAAGCTGCTCCAGCAGAAGAGAAGACAGCATCAGGTATCTATATTCCAGATACTGCTAAGGAAAAACCATCGCAAGGTACTATCGTTGCAGTTGGTGCAGGTAAGCCTGAAGAACCACTTACTGTTAAAGTTGGTGATAAAGTATTGTATGGTAAATATGCAGGTACGGAGATTACTTACGAAGGTAAAGAGTATTTGATTATGCGTGAAGCAGATATTTACGCTGTACTTTAATAGAAAGGTCAAAATTAAAACATAAAAATAAGAGTTATTAGAGAAGTATTCTACAAGATCTATTGTCTAAATACTTATACTAACTACTTAATACTAACAACATGGCAAAACAAGTTAAATATAACGTTGAGGCACGTGAAGCCCTTAAAAAAGGAGTTGATACTCTAGCGAATGCAGTGAAAGTTACTTTAGGTCCTAAAGGACGTAACGTGATTATCGAGAAAAAATTTGGTTCTCCTGCGATCACTAAAGATGGTGTGTCTGTAGCTAAAGAAATCGAGCTTAAAGATTCATTGGAGAATATGGGTGCGCAGATGGTCAAAGAGGTAGCATCGAAAACAGCTGACCAAGCTGGTGATGGTACTACTACAGCTACTGTATTGGCACAGGCTATCGTTGCTCCAGGTATTAAATCTGTAGCAGCGGGTGCTAATCCAATGGATTTGAAAAGAGGTATCGATAAAGCTGTTGCAGCTGTAGTTGCTAACTTGAAATCGCAGTCTCAAACTGTAGGTGCTGATAATAATAAAATCAAACAAGTTGCTTCTATATCAGCAAACAACGACGAGGTTATCGGATCTTTGATCGCTGAAGCAATGGAAAAAGTTGGTAATGACGGTGTTATTACTGTTGAAGAAGCAAAAGGTACAGAAACTGAGGTTAAAACTGTAGAAGGTATGCAGTTTGATCGCGGTTACTTGTCTCCTTACTTTGTAACTAACTCGGACAAAATGGAAGCCGAATTAGAAAACCCTTATATCCTAATTTACGACAAGAAAATTAGTAATATGAAGGAATTATTACCAGTTTTAGAGAAGCAAGTTCAAACGGGTAAACCATTGTTGATTATTGCAGAAGATTTAGATGGCGAGGCTTTGGCTACTTTGGTAGTAAACAAAATCCGTGGTTCTTTGAAAGTTGCTGCAGTTAAAGCTCCAGGATTCGGTGATCGCCGTAAAGCGATGTTAGAAGATATCGCAATCTTGACTGGTGGTACTGTTATCTCTGAAGAGAGAGGATATAAATTAGAAAATGCAGAATTATCTTACTTAGGTCAAGCTGAAAAAGTTGTTGTCGATAAAGATAATACTACTGTAATCAATGGTTCTGGAAATGTTGACGATATTAAGGCTCGTGTAGCTCAGATTCGTTCGCAGATTGAAACTACTACATCTGACTATGACCGCGAGAAATTGCAAGAGCGTTTAGCTAAATTGTCTGGTGGTGTCGCTGTTCTATACGTTGGTGCGACTACGGAAGTAGAGATGAAAGAGAAGAAAGACAGAGTAGATGATGCGTTACATGCGACTCGTGCTGCTGTTGAAGAAGGCATCGTTGCTGGTGGAGGTGTTGCTTTTATCCGTGCAGTAGAATCTCTTTCCAACCTTAAAGGTGATAACGAAGATGAGCAAATCGGTATCGATATTATCAAAAGAGCTATCGAAGAGCCTTTACGTCAAATCTGTTTTAATGCAGGTGTTGAGGGTGCAGTAATCGTACAAAAAGTGAAAGAAGGAACTGCTGATTTCGGATATAATGCTCGTACAGATAAGTTTGAGAACTTAATCGGTGCAGGTGTTATCGATCCTACAAAAGTATCCCGCGTAGCTTTAGAAAATGCTGCTTCAATCGCTTCTATGTTGTTGACAACAGAATGTGTATTGGCAGATGAGCCTGAAGAAGCTGGTGCAGGTGCCGGCGTACCTCCGATGGGTGGTGGAATGGGCGGAATGATGTAGTAAATTGTTCTTATCATATAAATAGAAAAATCCCTGACTTAAGAATAGTCAGGGATTTTTTTTGCAAATATTATTAATAGAGAGAATATCCTTTTCGAAGGGATAGATCTACTTTGTTGTTAGATAATGTTTCGAAGTATGGTGAATATAAGCAAGATTATCCCCAGGATTATCAATGCATTCTGTCCATATAGAACCTTGCGCAATTGCAGCTCCTTAGTAGTTGGTTCGGGCGTGAGCTGTAGGTAGAATCCCACAACTAAATAAGGAACAAGGAGGAACAGCATAGGGTTTTCTAAGAAAGCATGTTTAAGGTCTCCATTTAGTAACAGATGAGTAGCCCGTTGTCCTCCGCAGCCAGGGCAATCTAATCCTGTAATAGCCTTTATCGGGCATTTTGGAAACAGTACGTGCTCCAACGGGTTGAAGTATTTATAAATCAATGCCGCAGCCCCCAGTGTTAGGGGGTATAGCAAAAGAAATGCCTGTCTCTTGCTTAATTTCATTAAACTATCGAATTAAGGAACCCTATTCCAAATAGGCCTAGCGTAAGTAGCCATACGATACCACAGGCTACGAGATTAATAATAATCCATTTTTTGGCATTTTTTGAGTCACTCTCCGCTCCGGCAAGGTCTCCCGCATAGAACTTCTTTTCCACTCTGGAGGCATATACTATAGCTGGTATTCCAAATATCCAACAGCATAGTATTGTTGTAATTATGCTCTCGACGAGATAGGTTTTCGGAGGTCTTAGGTAGTTTGTGTTTGTAGCTCTATCTGTGGAGAAGGAGGGCGGTATTGCGGACTCCCCTGACATGGATGGTGGGATGATGGGAGGAGCCGTATTAATTAATAGGTCTTTTAGCTCAGGTACATCCTGAGCTTTTGTCCAGGTTACCAAATCCTCAGTCCATATAAGTGTATTTGGGCCGATCTGTTTCGTCCGCAGTTCTTCGAGCGTAAGGGGGCCGAAAGAGTTTTTCCCATCTGAGTAATGATAACTTTTTGTTGGCATGGCGTCTTTTATCTTAGTATCTTACTAAGATAAAACATAAATGTGAAATATGTACAATCCCTACTTTGTTACCGGTTTAATTTTTTTTGTGGGTGGTATTTTGATTTTTTATGCTTTCAAGCGTGTCAATGGGAAGCAGAAAAATGTGTATACCGAATTACCGGATGCTTTTATAGAGAAGGTCTTATTAGATAAGGTGCGATTTTATATAAAGCTGTCCGATGCAGAAAGGAGTGTTTTTAAAGAACGTGTTCGGTATTTCCTGAGAAAAGTCAAGATATCTGGAGAGAAGGGAGCAGTCGTAACGGACAGCGACAAGGTGTTGATTGCCGCGAGCGCGACGATTCCTTTACTTCATTTCGAAACTTGGGCTTATGAGAATTTAGAGGAGGTGATTGTGTATCCAGATTATTTTGACGAGCGGTTCGACACGCAGGCTGAAAGTAAGAATGTAGCAGGTATGGTTGGTTCAGGGGCTATGAATCGAAAGATGGTGTTATCGCTGCCTGCATTGCGGGGAGGCTTTGACAAGTATGTCGATGGGAATACAGCGGTTCACGAGTTTGTTCACCTTATTGATAAAGCCGATGGGGTCGTAGACGGTGTGCCCGAATATCTTATCCCCAAGGAGCTGATCGAGCCATGGATGAAGGAAATGAATCGAACCATACGGGAGATACGGGAAGGTGATTCGGAGATTAGGACCTATGCAGGTACAAATGAAGCCGAGTTTTTAGCGGTGTTATCTGAATATTTCTTTAAGAAGCCAAAGAAACTACAGGATGAGCATCCAGAGCTATTTGCTCTACTTGATAAAATCTATAATAGGAAATCAGACATATAGTTTTGAGGCAAAAGAAAAGGGTGAATTTATCTATACTTAAGTGTTAAAATAAATCTATGGTGAATAAAATAATTGAAAAAGTGGCTTTGATTCATATTGATAATAATACTGTCCTGAGCACTCTTTCCAAATCAAAAAATAAACTTTATTTCCCCGGAGGAAAAAGAGAAGGTAATGAATCTGATCTAGAATGTCTTAAAAGAGAGATCTTGGAGGAGCTTGATGTTGATATTTTAGAAAATACCGTGCAGTTTTTTGGAACTTTTGAAGCGCAGGCTGACGGGCATGAACCCGGAGTTGTAGTACGAATGCTATGCTATTTCTCTGATTTTATAGGAACATTGAAGGCTTCCAGCGAAGTGGAGTCATTTGAGTGGATACAATATAAAGATAGGTATAGAACGTCGGCAGTGGATATTCTTATATTGGAAAAATTGAAAATGCAGGGTTTGATTGATTAGTGAGTGGCTTTATAATAGAAAATTAGAGGTGTAATTTTAAGGCAAAAAAAAAGGTTGAAATCTTAAAGTTTCAACCTTTCGTAGCCCGTAGGGGAATCGAACCCCTGTTTCCAGAATGAAAATCTGGCGTCCTAACCCCTAGACGAACGGGCCTTTATTTGTTTCGGTGTGCAAATATAGGATTAATTATTATTACTGCAAAAAAAATAATCATTTTTTTTAATGAATTTCAATTCTTATTTTTAGAAGTCAATCAAAAACTTAAACATGAGATATATCGTTTTATTTGGAGCGCTTTTAGGTTCCTTAACGGCGCAACGTGGGCTTGCACAAGTATCATCTATCGCCGAGCAGGTGCAGGTGAAATGGAGACCTGATATTAACTATAATGGAAAGGATCAATTGGACCTCACATTGATCGTGAAGAATACTTCTAATAGCAATTTGGATTTGAGTAAATGGGATTTATGGTTTAATGCGATGTACCCTGTTGTCAACAAGACTACAGCGCAGTATTCTTTTTCCGATCAACGAGGTAATTTATTCAAACTGCAGTTTACAGAAAAAAGCTTAGCACCTAATGATTCATTGGTGATGGTGTATACGAGTAAGTATGCTATTTCTAACTTATCTACGATGCCCAATGGGTTTTATTTTCAAAGTCGGACAGACAAGAATGTGTACTATCCAGTGCGTAATGTCTCTTATACCCCAGTTACAGCTACTGCGGAGGTTCAAAATAGTTTTAATGCATCTTTGTTTGAGCGGAATGCTCGATTAAATAAGAAGGCGACTCTGCCGTTAATTTTTCCAACACCCCGTACGATGAAAGTGGGCAACGGAAGCTATACAATTCCATCCCAATTAAATTATTTTGTCTCTGATGGGTTTGATGTCAAATTAGACGGTTTAAATAACATTCCTGCTGTCCGTAATCTGGAATTGCTTCCTTCCAAGGAGGAAAACGCACAACTGCTTATCAAGCGAGTTGAAGGCCTCAAGAATGAAGCTTATAGGCTCTCTGTAGGCAGAGAAGGGATAAGGATTGAATCTAGCTCAGACGCAGGTGTGCAATATGCACTGCAATCGTTGATATCGATGCTACGCCCTGAAATGTATTTTGCTACAGCTGGACTGAAGATCCCTTTTGTTAAGGTAGAGGATGAGCCTAGATATGTTTATAGAGGTTTCATGATGGATATCGCACGGAACTTTAAGGATAAGACTACGATTTTCAAATATTTGGATTTAATGGCTCGGTATAAACTGAATGTGTTCCATTTCCATTTTATTGATGACGAGGGCTGGCGGATAGAGATTCCTTCGCTTCCTGAATTGACAGCAGTTGGTGCTGTAAGATCTCCTTTATTCAGTGATGGCCGTTCTTTAGAGCCGGCCTATGGTTCAGGCGGAAGTTCTATTTCTAGCAATTTTTTGACACGCGCCGATTTTATAGAAATCCTAAAATATGCGCACGACCGTAATATCGTCGTCGTGCCGGAAATAGAAACGCCAGGGCATGCTAGAGCTGCTATCAAAGCGATGCACGCTCGGTATGAACGATTGTTGGCAGCAGGGGATAGAGAAGAGGCTGAGAAGTATCTATTGTGTGATCTAGAGGATCGTTCTGAATATAATTCAGTGCAGAATTTTGGTGATAATGTTATAAATCCTGCGTTGCCTTCTACTTATGCCTTCTTAGAGAAGGTAATTGACGAGTTTATAGCGATGTATAAGGATGCGAATATTCCTTTCAAAAAGATTTCTATCGGAGGAGATGAGGTGCCTAACGGAGTTTGGACAAAGTCTCCAAAGATTGATGCTTTGATGCAAAGAGAAGGAATGAAATCACCGCACGAAGTATGGCCTTACTATATAGAACGGGTTAATGCAATCTGTTTGGCTAAAGGGCTGGATATGGCAGGTTGGGAAGAGATTGGGATGGTCAATAAAGGGCAGGGAATGGTTGTGAACCCGGAGCTTCGTAACAAGTCAAATATACAAGTGGATGTCTGGAATAATGTAATCGGCGGTGGACAGGAAGATCTGGCATATCGTTTAGCGAATGCAGGGTATCAGACGGTGCTTATCAGCGCATCTAACATGTATTTTGACATGATGTGGAATACTAATTTTATGGAACCGGGACTTAAATGGGCTACTTACGCAGACCTGTTCCATTCCTACTCCTTATTACCAGAAGATTACTTTGCAAATATTGATACCTATTACAGTGGAAAGAAGTTAGGTAAAAGAGGATTCAGTCAGCGTATACGGTTGACAGAGAAAGGGAAAGCAAACTTTTTAGGGATAAAAGGTGGATTATGGGCGGAGACTGTATTGAATGAAGAGCAGATGGATTATTTGGTTTTTCCTCGCTTTTTTGCATTGGCGGAACGCGCATGGTCGGATAAAAGACCATATGAGAATGAAGCTAAGTTTGATCTGAAACTTTTGGAGAACGACTATGCCAAGTTTATTACCAAGGTGGGAGCGGATGAGCTGCCAAAGATTGCTGAACAGGTCAAGTTTAGACTCCCTGGCGTCGGACTCAAAGAGGTTAAAGGAAAAGTATTTGCTAATGTTGAGTATCCAGGTTTCTCTATTTATTATACTTCGGATGGTTCATTGCCTACATTAAATAGTGAGCGCTATGAAGCGAATACTGCGGTTCCTTATCGTGCTGGTCAGGTCTTAGCCTTTGCAGTCGTTGATAGCGAAGGAAGGCTAGGTCAAGTATCTTACTTTAAGAAATAAATGGGATAATGTCTTGCATTTCAATATCGGAATGCGAGGCATTATAAAGGCATGTGTCTCCTTTCACAATAAGTAGTTGCGGAGACTCATGTTTTACCTTCCAAAGTTCAGCTATAGCATTTGAAATGTCTCGGTGTGCTATTAGATCCAGATAATATATGACTGTCTCCTCTGGGATAAGGTTTTTATCATGCTCCAGATTACGCTTGGCCATCGAGCTTACAGGGCAACGGGTGCTATGTTTGAATAAGATGTAAGTGTCGTTTGAGGCGTATATATCCTGAATTGTGTCTATCGATTTAATGTCTTTCCAAATCATTCCCTGTCTTTTTAAATATTGGTAAATTTTCCTGTTTCCACGTCAGTGAATGCTGCTACGATCTGAAATCGGTAACTGGAATGGTTTTCGAATACTGTAGGAAGTAGAATGCCTTCGCCGATATCTTTGATTGCAGAAGTCCTGTATTCTATGTTACCTACTGTGATAGATTTGATGTCGCCTTTATTGGTAAGTGTAATCTTACCATTTATGCTGTCATCTCCCAAGGTAGGCATGTTGGCAAATGAAATAACGTTGAGCTTATCTGTATTGATGACCTTTTGAGAAATGTCTGTTATGCTCGACGGGCTATCGCTCAGAAATGCGGGTAGAAAGAGAATTTGAGTGTCTTTGAAGAACTGGCCGAGGATGTTGTCCAAGATGTTGTCTGGGCTTTCTTTGCTCACTTCTGTGTTAACAAAGTACTTTTTTACCTTTTTGGTCCTGTAGTTGAATAAGAGTACAAGGCTCTCATTATTTTTATTGGTTCCCTCAAAACGACAATCTCCGGTTTTCTTATCAATAAGGAATGAGCGTTCATTGCCCATTGTAGAGCTATTGGAAGGGCCAACGACAGAATAGAGTAAATAGCGCGTATTGGTCCATTTATTAGCTTCCCCTATAGACATTTGGATTAAATCCTTTCCGCTTTTTTGTTCTTGGGCGTTTAAGCTGCCAAAGTTCAAGAAAAGAAGCAAGCCGATAAATAAAGCAGTAAATTCAACGTGTTTCATATCACTATGGTTTAGAGCTATTATCTCGTTCTATGCTTTTTCTTGGGATAGGTGTTGTACGCGGCACAAGTCGATTGTGTGCCGCAAGATGATAAAATAGTTGTAACAATAATCAAACAACTCAAAAAGATTAACTTCCTGTTCATACTACAAAGATATCAAAAACAATACCAACTAGAATGCGTTGGCTATATGGCACATTTGGATAGCTGTAATTGCAGCCTCTTCTCCTTTATTACCGTGTTTGCCACCCGCTCTGTCTAGGGCCTGTTGCATGTTGTCTGTAGTTAATACGCCAAATATGACTGGTTTATTGTGTTTGATCCCAACATTCGCTATTCCATTGGCTACAGCATCGCATATAAAGTCAAAGTGACGTGTTTCACCTTGTATTACACAACCTAGACAGATTACCGCTCCAAATTGTTTGTTGCGCAGAGCAATGTCTGCTCCTGAGATCAATTCGTAACTGCCAGGTACCTCAATGACTTGGATATTGTCTTCACTAGCTCCATTTTTAAGGAGGCCGTCTACAGCTCCTGCTAGCAATGCACCTGTAATCTCCGCGTTCCATTGTGCTACGACGATTGCGAATTTTATTCCTGCCGCACTTTTTACCTGTAAATGCGAGAAATCCGATAAGTTCTTTAAGCTACTTGACATGGTGAAACCCTCCTTTTTAATCAAAAAGGCTGCCTAATAGCAGCCTTTTGGTATGTTATGTATTATTATAATATTATTGTTTTGCTTGTACACGAGCTAGTGGCCCATCTATTGTAGAAGCTTCTCCACTTTCAGGATATTCTGTTTTGATTTTAGAATAAGCCTCTTCTGCTTGTTTGTATTCATTTAATTGTTCATAGACTAGACCTAGTTTTTTTAAGAACAATGGTGTTGTATATGAGTTTTTCGACTTATCAGCCGCTTTCTTGTAATAGTCAGCCGCATTTTTGTAGTCATGGCTTTCCGAATAAGAATCACCTATCAATCCGATTACTAATGGGTCTAATATCTCACTACCTGTATCAGCGTACTTTTTAAGGTACTTGATCGCTTCTTGGAAGTTTTGTTGACGTAAATATAAGCTACCTAAATAGGCGTTCGCGATATTTGCTGAAGGTGTATTTGAGTACTCGTCAGCTATTTCTTTGAATCCTAAAAACGTACCATCTCCATCAATAGCTTTCTTCTGTAAAGAGTCGATTAATGCATATTCCTCCGCTTTATACATGGCATCTGCAGCTTTTTCAGCACGCGGAGCGAGATAAAACTTCTGATATCCTATGTATAATAAAATCAATACAATGATTCCTCCTAGGATAAAAATCACACTCTTTTGGTTGTCTTGAAAAAATGAACCTTTTTTCTCGGTTGAATTGATATTCGTTGACATTAGTTTATTTTAAATAATTATACGGAACGCAAAAATACACTTTTATTAAATATTTGCAATACTTTGTTGTTATAAAATGCTAATTTATTGCCTCTTAAGCGGAAGGAATCTCCTGTTGCTTGTCCAATAGTTCATATTCTGAATTCTGACTCTTGAATTCTGGAACGATAACCTTCATTTGTCTCACTATATTCGTGTTGTGCTGAGAGTCTGTAATCTCTAATAACTTTTCTAATTGAATAGATACGGTTGCAAAATCATTGTCCCTGACCTTAGCAATCATAATTTTCTGATGGTGGGTAGGGAGTGTGTTTTCTAAATCATTGAGCAACTCTTCATAAAGTTTTTCACCAGGCCGTAATCCGGTAAACTTGATTTCGATATCTTGGTTAGGGATATAACCCGATAATTTAATCATTTTTTGGGCTAAATCGACAATCTTTACAGATTTACCCATGTCAAATACGAATATCTCACCACCCTGTCCCATGCTGCCGGCTTCGATGACCAATTGGCAAGCTTCCGGGATTGTCATAAAATAACGGGTTATCTCCGGATGAGTCACTGTAACAGGTCCGCCTTTCTCAATCTGTTCTCTGAATCGGGGGATTACTGAGCCATTGGAACCGAGGACATTGCCAAATCTAGTGGTGATAAACTTTGTTCCGGCTTCGTTCTCCTTGAGTATTTTACTGTTTAAAGACTGTACATATATCTCTGCAATTCGTTTTGTTGCTCCCATGACATTCGTTGGGTTGACAGCTTTGTCTGTAGATACAAAGACGAACTTCTGTACATTAAATTCGACCGAGAGATTCGCTAAGTTCATTGTCCCAAAAACGTTGTTTTTTACCCCCTCAATAGGATGGTTTTCCATCATCGGCACGTGTTTGTATGCTGCCGCATGGTAAACTATATGTGGTCTGAAGGTCTCAAACAAGATCTTCATTCTTTCCCTGCTTTTGACATCGGCAATAAAGGCGTGAAAAAGCTGGTCTTTAAAATTTTCCTGAAGGTCAAGTTGTAGGTTGTGCAATGGAGATTCTGCCTGGTCACACAGAATAATCATTTGCGGGTTATATTGGCCGAGTTGTTTGGCTATTTCACTACCAATAGAGCCCGCTGCTCCGGTTACAAGTATGCGTTTGCCCCGTAGTTGCTCTAGTACACTTTCGTTTTCCAACTTAATTGTCGAGCGGTCTAGTAGGTCTTCTATTCTAACATTTTTTATCTGGTTGGCCGTTAGGTCTCCATTCATTATTTTTTTGATTGGAGGCAGGGTTAGTACAGATACATTGTGTTCAAGACAGATCTCGATTACTTCCGATTTTTTGTCTGGTGGGATCGATGGAGTAGCGATGATGAGCTCATCTACGGCACATTTATAAATGACTTTGGTTAATTCTTCTGAACCGAAGATTTTAACGCCATCTATTGACTTTCCGATTTTAGAAGGGTTGTCATCGAGATAGCCTACAATAATCTTATTGGATGTCAGGTCATGATCAAAAGTCCTTTTTACCGCTATACCAAGCTCTCCAGCACCAAAGACTAAGGTATTCTTCTTAATTTTTCGAGCCGTTTTTGAATACTGAAAGAATATTTTAATCGACGTTCTGTAGGTAATCAGTCCCGCGAAAAGGAAAAGCGAATAGATAATGATAAGTCTGCTATCTATGAACTTGGGGGCCCTAAACGCCAAGCCGAATAGTTTGAGTGCGAAAAGAATGATTATCGTAAACAATATTGTAGAGAGGATTCGAATTGAATCTGCCGCACTGGTGTACCGTACGATACCCGAATAAAGTCTAAAGATGGAAAACGATATGGCCGTGGCTCCTATACAGAGTAGAAATTGTGTGGCAAAGTCATTTGGAGAAACGCCGTCAAATTGGAAATTATGAAAAAGGGCAAATGCTGTTAAAAATGTTACTGCAGCAACGAACAGGTCCAACGAAAAAATGATCCATCTAGGGACAATCTTGACATGATTGATGACTCTGAATAATTTCATTTATAATCTTACGTGGTGATTCTTACAAATGTAGCAGAAAAATATAACAGTTTTACCTTTATTGTTTTTGTGCTGTTAAATGATTGAAACTTACTCTAATATATTTATATTTACTCCACTAATTAGTTTGAGATGGGTAATATGACTAGGATTTCGCCAGATGTGTTTGGACAGACTCAAGAAGCTTATAAAACGGTTGAGAGTTCATCATGTAAACTTATCATTGGCATTCCAAAGGAGATTGTTTTTCAGGAGAATAGGATTGCGTTGACCCCATTGTCGGTAGCCCTGTTGGTTGAGCATGGACATGAGGTCCTGATAGAAAGTGGGGCGGGAAAAGCCTCTAATTTTTTGGATCACCATTACAGCGAACAAGGTGCACAGATTGTCTATGAAAAAGAGCGAGTTTTTAAAGCGGATATCATTATCAAGATTGCAAGCCCCACGCTTGATGAGATTGCTTTAATGAAGAACAAGCAAATTCTGTTTTCATCGCAACAGCCCTCATTAATGGACCTACAGGTTTTAAAGGCGATGATGAAGAAGCAGATCACCGCGTTATCGTATGAGTATTTACAGGACGAGGGGGGGCACCTCACGGTGGTACGTGCGATGAGTGAGATTGTGGGGGCTACATCGATTCTGATCGCCGCAGAGTATCTGTCAAATGTTTTCGAAGGCAAAGGTTTGATGTTAGGTGGGGTTACAGGAGTACCTCCAACAGAGATTGTTATTATCGGTGCGGGCACAGTTGGCGAATTTGCCGCGCGGACCGCTATAGCTTTAGGGGCGCAGGTCAAAGTCTTCGATAGCTCGGTCTTTCGACTGCGCAGGTTGCAGAACAACGTGGGGGCAAGGGTGTTTACATCCGTGATACAGCCTATTATACTAAATAAAGCGATTCTGTCCTGTGATGTTGTAATTG
>JAITLW010000155.1 GCA_031277715.1 Sphingobacterium sp.
CAACTTTATTTTGTGGTCGGAAAACCTGTCTCTGCCGAGGATCTGGACAAGTTGGAAGTCAAGAAAGGAATAAAATACACCGCACTGCAAAGAGAACATTATTTAAAGTCCGGGGGACAGCCTCGGCTGGATGGCGATTACACTGTTTTTGGCGAAGTCTATGAAGGATTGGATGTGCTGCTGAAAATCAGTAAAGTGAAAACAGATCGCCTTGATTATCCAGTAGCGCCAATTGAATTTACGCTCACTGTTCTTGAATAACGCTTCTTTTTTTCAGATTATCCGCTCAAAGCGACATCTAAGGTCATCATGATGACAAATCCTGCGATAAATCCTAGTGTCGCCATATCGGAACTTTTGTTTTGTTGAGCCTCAGGAATAACCTCTTCGACGACAACAAATATCATGGCTCCTGCCGCAAAAGCTAAGGCGTAAGGGAGGATGGGGGTAAAGGCCGCAACAGCTATAGCTCCGATGCCTCCGGCAATAGGTTCTACAATCGCTGATAGTTGTCCATAGAAAAAGCTCTTTCTAGCGCTCATTCCCATTCTTCTCAGGGGCATGGCTACGGCAATTCCTTCAGGGAAATTCTGCAATCCGATACCTATAGCTAATGCAATCGCACCACCTATGCTTGACTCGGGTATGCCAGCGGCTACGCCGCCGAATAGCACGCCTACAGCCAAACCTTCCGGAATATTGTGCAGTGTAATAGCTAGTATGAGAAGAGTGGTTTTTTGCCAAGGTGTCTTTATCCCTTCCACCTGCTTGAAGTTGACATGAAGATGGGGAAGTATTTTGTCTAAAGCAAAGAGAAATCCTGCTCCTCCTAGAAAACCCAATACGGCGGGTAGTACTTTTTGAAAGCCTTCCCCTTCGCTCATATCAATGGCGGGTATGAGTAAGCTCCAAATGCTGGCAGCAACCATGACACCTCCCGTAAAGCCGAGCATGCTGTCCATAAATCTTTTGTAGGTATCCTTGGTGAAGAAAACAAGAGAGGCGCCTAGAGCAGTTACGAGCCAAGTAAACATAGTAGCATAAAAAGCGGCCCATACGGGATCCGTACGCTCTAAAAAAGAAATGATGGAATCAAACATACAAACTTATTAAGGATAGATTCATTTGTTCCACAAAAATAGGGAGTTAGATGATATGAATAAAGTTTTTCTCGATAAACATATTAGGATGGTCTAATATTTTGTAGATTTGTGTATGAACTCATCTGTAGAGGAAAATTACCTTAAGGCTCTATTTATGTTGTCTAGTACAAAAGGAGAAGCTACTGTCAACGAGGTTAGTCGTTTTTTAGATATAAAAATGCCTACTGTAAACAGTATGATGAAGCGGTTTTCGGAAAAAGGTCTGGTGATTCATGAGAATTATAAACCACTTAAGTTGACAGCGAAAGGACGATTAGAGGCAGCATTAGTCGTACGGAAGCATCGGTTGACCGAAATGTATCTTGTAGAGAAGATGGGATTTGGATGGGAAGAGGTACACCATATTGCAGAGCAGATAGAGCATATCCATGCTCCAGAGTTTTTTAATAAAATGGACGCATTGCTCGGTTATCCTACAGTAGATCCGCATGGCTCTCCAATACCGAGCAAAGAAGGAAACATTATCGTAAATCCGTACCTCAAATTGAGCGATTGTATAATTGGCGAACAAGTCGAGCTGATGGCGGTTGGGCAGTCTTCGGCATCACTATTGAAATATTTAAATACACGTGAACTTGCTCTGGGCGCGGTTATACACATAGATGAGATAGAACCTTTTGATCGTAGTATGCATGTGAGTTATTCTGGACGTACCGCGGTTGTACTTACCTCTTTGGTCTGTGATAGTCTCTTGGTTCGTAGACTGGATAAAGAATCCAAATGATTTCTTGATCAATAGCCTTTTTTACTAACATTTCCTTATTTTTGGGCTTTTTAAAGGCGAACTCTATGTCTGATCAAACATCTCTATCTCGTTTTTCAAGCTACGAAAAGACTGTTATTTTTTTATTGGCTATTACTCAATTTACGGTAGTTCTTGATTTTATGGTTATGTCTCCGTTAGGAGATATGCTAGTCAAGTCAATGGATATAAATGCTTCTTCATTTGGTAATATTGTGTCAGCCTATGCTTACAGTGCTGGTATATCAGGCCTAATGACAGCTGGATTTGCGGATCGTTTCGATCGAAAGAAATTGCTTATCTTTTTCTATGTTGGGTTTGTGATCGGAACTGCTTTTTGTGGTTTAGCAGATAGTTACTCGACGATTGTCGCAGCTCGTATTATCACGGGCTTGTTTGGGGGAGTGATAGGTTCCATCTCTATGGCGATATTGACAGATGTATTCCCTTTGCAAAAGCGTGGACGAGTAATGGGGTTTGTCCAAATGGGGTTTGGTGCCAGTCAAGTGTTGGGTATACCTATTGGTCTTTATATCGCCAATCATCAAGGTTGGGAAGCGCCTTTTATTTATATAGCGGGATTTTCTGTTCTAATTCTTATAGGGATAGTATTGCTCCTGAAGCCAGTAGACGCTCATTTGAACACTAGTGCACGAGAGAATAATGTGCTTTCACATTTGCTTGCTACACTTAAACGTGCAGTATATCAACGTGGTTTTTTGACAACTTCGTTGCTGTCGGTGGGAGGTTTTATGATGATGCCTTATGGTACTATCTTCGCGGTCAATAACCTTGATGTTCATGAAGATCAGCTTCCAGTTCTTTTTATGGTTTCCGGTTTAGTATCTCTTTTATTTATGCCATTGATTGGTCGATTGAGTGACAGATTTGATAAACTTAAGTTGTTTGCTGTTGGTAGTATATGGCTTATTGTATTTTGTTTGATCTATACCAATCTGAATGGAGTTCCTTTCTGGTTGGTACTGGTGTTGAACACGGGAATTATGCTGGGGGTGCTATGTCGTATGGTGCCTTCTATGGCGTTGATTTCTGCAGTGCCGGATGATAGTGATCGTGGTGCATATATGAGTATTCAATCCTCATTGCAACAGATTGCAGGAGGAATTGCAGCGACAGTAGCAGGTCTTATCGTTTACCAGAAAACTTCTACATCTCCATTGGAGCATTACGATATAGTAGGATATGTGGTTGCCGTATCTGTGATACTGACTATGGTTCTCATGTATTACATCAATCGATATGTTCGTGCCAAAAGTAAGACTGTCAGCCATTAGGATGCTGTGAGAGAATACGCCTTTTTAGTAATGTTCACAGCAGTTAATCACTTTCATGAAGTACAGGAGAGATAAAGTCGCTTTTTAACACTAAAATAACAATAGCCCTTAGCTTTATCCATTTATAATGGATATGTTTGCCGGATTTAGCCGATTAATACGTATTGTATTAAGGGGTGGATTATAATAGTGAACAAACTAGCGTCATGATAGCGGATATTGAAGATAAAGAGGTCGGGGATCTCTACAAAACGGGTATTATTCAACAAACAGCGTATTGGTCTACAGTTAAAAAGCTTCAAGGCTTACAGTCGAAAGCTTTTAATTTTAAGACGAAGGTGTCAGATTTATACACCGATACAGATGATATGAGTTATTTTGTAGGAGACCTTTTGGTTATCTTACAGGCAGTGGATGAAGATCATTGCATAGCGTATGTACCCTATGGACCGGAAGTAGAACCATCGGAGGAAAATCAAGGGTATTTTTTAGAACAGCTGTCAGAGAGTCTGCGTTCTCAGTTACCCATAAACTGTATTATGATTCGATATGATTTGTCGTGGGAGTCTCATTGGGCAAAAGATGATGATTGTTATGATCTGCATGGTAATTGGTTAGGAGTCCCTGAACGTAGGATTCAAGAAATGCGACTCAACTTTAATACGGAACACTGGAATCTACACAAGTCAAATACGGACATCCTGCCTTCAAATACGATTTTTATGGATCTGAAACGAGATGATGATATGTTGTTGGGAAAAATGAAGGCGAAAACCCGTTATAACATTAATCTTGCATCACGTAAAGGTGTGCGTATACGTTCGTTGGGACTGGAAAGCTTGGAGGTATGGTATGATCTGTATAGGCAGACTGCTGAACGTAATAATTTTTTTCTGCACGACATCAATAATTTCAGAATTATTCTTTCTGCTCGAGCTAATGATACACTGTCGCCAGCAGAAGTGTATTTGTTGGTTGCAGAGGTGGAGGATAAGCCATTAGCTGCGATGTTTCTAGTCGTTTCTGCCAATAGAGGAACTTATCTCTACGGAGCATCTGCTACTGAAAATCGAAATTATATGGCCACATATGCCCTGCAGTGGCGAGCCATGCAGATAGCGCGAGAGAAAGGTTGCACAGAGTATGATTTTTTTGGAGTAGCACCTCAGGCGGACCCTTCACATCCAATGTATGGGCTTTATCGATTCAAATCAGGTTTTGGGGGCGATATTTATCATCGCTTGGGATGTTGGGATTATCCTTTAGATAAACAGAAGTATCAATATTATATTTCGATGGAGTTTAAAAATCAAAGCTATCACCTAAGTTGATCTTTAGAGTAGCAAGGTGAGACGATAGTTTGAAATGTTTCATATACACAAGAGCGCCTGTAATGATTGTTACAGGCGCTCTTGTGTATATCCGTCTGGATGATTTTACTAAAGTAAGAAGCTGACGCTTAAAACTGTATGTAATTTGACCAGTCGCTGTTTTCTTGGTAATCCATTAATGGGTCTGCTTGTGCACCGGCAGACCATTGTCCAGCCAACATACTTAGGTCCATCTGCATATGTTGACGGGTTATTTCTGTCATTTCATTACTGAAACCAAGATGGTTAGACTGTATGACAAACTGAAAACACACTACGCGTGCAATCATTCTACCTAGCGTGACCATCTGCCGTTGTTTAGGTTGGTCAGGTAGATTAAAGTTTAGTGTTGCGCCAAATACTTCTGCAGCATGTTTGGTGAGGTCATAGCTCTTAAGGTATTCCAAGAGATTATTAACTTTTGTTTTGCGCATCACACGGGCAACTGAATCTGCTACTTGTGAGTAGAGCATTTCGTTGGATCCCTCGAAAATCTGGAAAGGCCTACTGTCGACTACGCTGCGGCCTGCAATATGGTCTAAGCGGTATCCGTTGGCACCAGCCAATTGTAACGCAATCTGAGCAGATTCTTGCATGAGATCAGTTACTAATGCTTTGACACTATTTGCATCGACTGCATTTCCAAACAAATCGGCTGTTATAGAACTCATGCCACTGCTATAAGAACACATTGCTGAGCACATCGTAAATGCAGCTTGAATACGGGATAGTTGAAATTTGACTGCATCTATTTCACTCAACGGTTGTCCTGAAACACGTCGGTTGTTACAATGAAGCAAAGATTCATCTAATAATCGTTTTATAAAGCCCATTCCCATTCCTGGGAATTGTAATCTACTACGGTGTAAAGTGTCCAACATCAATTTGATACCTGTACTTTCTGCAATTAGTTTTTGTGTAGCAGGTACTTTGATGTCAATATCATTTAACCCATAAGGGATGGCATATAAGCCTAAGTTGTTGAATTTCTTTTGGACGACAATCTTTTGTTCTTCAATCGAGTTGTCTGTTACGAAGAAGTCAATGTCTCTCGCTAATTCACCATTTGCTACTGTTTTTCGTGCGGTGACTAACCAGAAGTCTGCCGCTCCTGTTAACCCTTGCCAGTGCTTTTGGCCTTTGATACTATAAGTGTCGCCTTGGAGCTCATGAGCCGTACGCATATTAAGTGCGTCACTACCATATCCAGGTTCAGTGATCATCAATCCGCCCATGGCTTTGTCTTTCAAAAAACGGTTGAAGACGCTTGGGTGTAAAGAAGTGTTAGCATATTTAGCAAAAGGCTCTAAAAATAAAGCGATGTTGATGCCAAACATCAATGAGAGTGATAAGGATTCGTAGGAAGCAGCGGCTAGTACGCCTAAGCATTCTTTGACATGTACACCTCTACCGCCATGTTCTTCAGGGATAGCTACCGACAAAGGATTCATTGCCATAATCTCACTCAAGAATGTGGGAGGCAAGCCTCTGGACAAACTTATTGAGTTGTAATCGTATTCAGTATTGAACAAGCTAGCTAACCGCTCCTTGAAGGACGCTATATACACATTGAAATCTTGATGTACACCGGTTTGCTCTAAAAGATTAAGCATAACAAACGTTTTTTAATTGAAAATATGAAGGGGTAAACAGAGGTAAGAGTCTAGCACAAAATCAAACACTTTTTTTTGTGTGATTTTAAAGCATGGACACATAAACTACTCGTGTGATGTCCCTTTGATACAAAAGTAGGTATTTTATGACGATGTATATACCTAATCCTGTATTAATGCTAGGACAAATCGTGCATATGAATATTTTCTACTTTGCGCTATTACGGTATTCTGTTGGGGATAGTCCTACTAGTTTTTTAAAGACGCGTGAGAAATAGGAAGGGTCGGAAAAATCGAGCTCGTAGCAGATATCCGAAATGCTTTTATTGGATTCAAAGAGAAGGAGCTGACTGTGCATGATGCATATTTCAAGGATTACTTCTTTTGACGACTGACTGAATACGGAAAATACACATCGATTCAGGTAATTGGTAGATACAGCTAGTTTATCTGCATAGAAACCGATATGCTTGTGCTTTTTAAAGTTTTTGTGTACCAATCGTTTGAACATCATGGCTATCTCTTGTCTTCTGCTGAGTAGTTTGTCTGAAGAAGATAACTTTATAACTTTTAAAAGTATAGATTTTAATAGGCTGTCATTTAATTCTTTGTAGGAGTCTTCCGCATGAAGTTCTTTGTAAAGTAGCTTGCATAGCTGATGGATACCAATACTGTCTTCACGGGGAAGGTTGATAAGTGGTGAGATGCTGAAAATATTTAGAATTTCCTGTGCTCTGAATATGGAGGTCATAGCGGCCTCGTTGATCAAGATACAATGCCCTCTGACCGATTTGTCGGCGGTTTTTACAGCTGAAATATTTCCGTAACTACTGATAAGAATAGCTGGAGCTTGTACGCTATATTCTTTAGGGCCAATTTGATAGGTAAAATAGCCTTCAATAAGATGAATGACCAAGTTATAGGCTAAAAATATGGGAGGAGTGGGGAATTTTATGAAGGGAGCAATTTCGCTAAGTTGGAATACCTTAACTGGAAATTGTTTGTATTTTAAGTGCTCTTGACTGCCGACCATGAATCGTTCTACAAATTCATCAGCATTTACCTTTTTTTCCATTGTTTTATCCCTCCTGTATAATCTATCAGCTCAGTAGCTAAAGCTAAAAAATCTTTCTGATATATTAGGTATATGATGTACTACTATATGAGGTAGAGGTTTTCCTTGATTTTTGAAAGGGGGGGCGGTTGTGAAAAAAAAGCGGTTAATTTGCAGTTCTAAAAACGTTATTGATTGATGGATTATTTTAAGAATTTGGCCATTTTGTTGGAGCTGGAATTGGCACACGATAGGACGGAGCATGAGTCACTGTTGTTGTCGCGAACGCTAACCGAGCGGAAAGAGTTGGGCGTGACATGGTATCCTATACAGATCTCCGATAGTGAGTTGGGGAGAGGGGATTACCTAACAGTTACATTCCATAAAACTAATGATCTTGAAAACGGACATCGATTTCGTTTTGGTATGCCTATCAGCTTGTTTTCGAATTATGCTCCTCAAGAAGATAAAATTCAAGGTACTATAGCTTTTGTAAATCAAAATCTAATGAAGGTTTCTTTTCGAACAGAAGAACTTCCGGAATGGAGTCGAAAGGGAAAATTAGGGTTAGATCTTTTGTTTGATGAGAACTCGTATCGGGAGATGAAAGTTGCACTGCAGGAGGCAGAGCGTGAGATTGAGGAACCACGGAAGGGTAAGTTGATCAGGAAGTTATTGGGGTTAGAGCCCTTAATCCTTGGCGACGATCGGGATGACTTTGAGGATGCTTCGCTTAATCAAAGTCAGAATCAAGCTGTTCGACGTATTTTGAGTGAAGGTGATCTAGCTATTTTACATGGCCCTCCAGGCACTGGTAAAACGACTACTTTGATCAAAGCAATATCGGTAACCATAGAGCGCTCGGGAGGACAGATACTGATTGTTGCTCCAAGTAATACGGCAGTAGATGTTTTGGCCGAACGACTTGATCGCTTAGGGTTGAATGTCTTGCGGATAGGAAACCCGGTAAAGGTATCTGCGCATTTGTTGGCGTTGACGCTAGATGAGAAAGCGAGTAAGCATGCAGGTTATAAAGAGGTAAAGGGCCTGGAGAAGCAAGCCCGTGCTTACACAGATATGGCGCGCAAGTACAAGCGTAATTTTGGACGTTCGGAATATGAACAGCGTAAGGCGTTATTGAATGAGGCTCGGAAAATAAGAAAGGATATCGATCGTATCCAAGACTACG
>JAITLW010000157.1 GCA_031277715.1 Sphingobacterium sp.
TGCACTGCTTTTTTTTTTTTTTTTTAAAGGCACGCCTAGAGGAGAGGCTCCACTGACATAGAAATCTTCTTTCTGTGCCGAAGCCAAAGCATTTAAGGTCTGCTCGTCTACGGTAGTCGCCTCTGGTACCAATAGAAAAGGAGATCCCCAACCAGTAGATTTTAAGCCATAGTAATTTAGTAAAAAATCGTGTTCTGCTGCCGTACCTATCCCACCTTGGGCTGTAATAGTCAATGCTGGACAATGGTCTATGCTGTACCCTTTAGTGTTAAGGCTATCGGTATAAAGAGAATAGAGCTCTTGTTGTAAGAAACCTTTATTCTTCTTAAACTCGTCTAATATAGGACCCAATAAAAAACCGTCTGTAGCGAATGCATGTCCTCCACAGTTGAGACCAGACTCTACTCTGAACTCAGAGACCCATATTCCCTTTTTTGCCAGGAACTTGGCTTGTATCAAGGCCGAGCGATAGTCGGATACTTTTAGTATAACACGTTTTTGGAATTCTCCATGCTTATTGGGCATAAATTGAGGGAGTTCACCAAGGTAGCTGTATAGTCTGGGGTTCATACCTGCCGATAGTACTAAACCGCCCTGCAGATTGCTCTGTGCAAAGCCTCGTAAAGCCGCATTTGCATCCGAATACATATGGTCCAATCTATTGCCAGAAGCATCGGTGTTGATTTTGTCGACTTTGGACATGATGTTGACATTGATCTCCCCTGGATTGATGCCCATCATTAAAGTCGCTTTGAGGTTTGCTTTTTTATCAGCATCCCTTTCCAATCGATAAGCGTTGTAAGTTTTCTTGAGGTTAGCGGATTCCGGTAGCAGGTTGAAATACTTTTGTAAATCAGTGCTTTCGTCCAGATCCGAATTGCGTAATGTATTCACTTGCTGGTTCACAATGTCCTGTACCAGGTCAAGATAGGCCGTTATTCTTTTTGAACGGCTGTCTTTCGCTTTCGGGCTGATAGGGATGTAGGGTAGACTGTGTTGTTTTGAATAGTAGTCCCGCATACGTTCGACCAGTTCGTCATCAACAATAGACATGACCGATGCGATACCAAACTGAGCGACTTTGAGCGGACTATCTATGGAAAAAGCTAGACCAAGTACAGGGAGATGAAAAGTGTGTTCCATTGCGAAATTTTGATATGCAAATAGCCACAAAATTTATGGAATAAAAAATGTTGAACACCATTAAAAAAGGTGTTTCTAGTCACTTTCGGCACTTTCAGGCCTTTTTTACTAGGATTTGAAGACTATAGTTTTGTTGCCATTCAAGATTACGCGGTCCTCCATGACAAGCTGTATCGCGCGTGTCAAGACCGCCTTTTCAATCTCTTTTCCAGCGGTTTTCATGCGGTTTAAGTCATAGCTATGGTCGACAGATTTGGTGTTCTGTACAATAATGGGACCTTCATCCAGGTCGTCAGTGACAAAATGTGCGGTGGCTCCAATGATTTTTACGCCGCGGTCATGTGCCTGCCGGTATGGATTTGCCCCGATGAATGCCGGGAGAAAGGAATGGTGTATATTGATAAGGCGACGCTCAAAATGCTGTACAAAATTTGGCGACAGGATACGCATGAATTTTGCGAGTATGATATAATCTGGAGCGTAGTGGTTTATGCTGTCTATTATTTCTTGCTCAAAGTCTTTTTTGTTCTTGTTTTCGTGTGATATATAGTGAAAAGGAATATCAAATTTTTCGGTAAATTCTTTGAGCGTATCGTAATTCCCTATGACGGCTTGGACCTCACCTTGTAGTGTATCAAAGTAGTGGCGCGTCAGAATGTCGGCCAAGCAATGGTGCTCTTTGGTGACTAAAACTACCAACTTTTTCCTATTCGTCGGATTGATCTGTATATCCGCGTGCTCTGGTAACGCTTGACGCAGGTCTTCCAGCAGGGACGCTGTAGATGGAAGTTGACCCGAGCAGACGACGCGAACAAAAAAATTGTTGTGTTCTTCGTCCACATACTCGCGCATGGTGATGATATTTAGCTGGTGTCTAGCGATACTATTTGAGATGCCCGATACGAGACCAACAGCGTCTTTACACTGTATGAGTATAAGCGTTTGATTGTACATGATAGGTTAGGTTTAGGTTGTAAGGGGCTGTCTAAAATTTAAATTGTCACGTCATTGCGAACCTGAGGAACGAAAGACGGAAAATATTACGTTTTAGAGAGCCCCATTTTTGCTTAGCCTGCTTTTTGGGCAAGCTCCGCTTCAAGGTCCACCTCTATACGGAGGTTGTCCACAATATGTCGTTGTCTGTCTGGTGTGTTTTTACCCATATAGTACTCGAGCAGTTGCTGTAGCCTATTGTCTTTAGATAAGATTACAGGTTCCAAGCGCATGTCTTCACCGATGAATAATCCGAATTCGGAAGGAGATATCTCACCAAGTCCCTTAAATCGTGTGATTTCTGGCTTATTTCCTAATTTAGAAATAGCGCGTTGACGCTCTTCGTCCGAGTAACAATAGATAGTTTCTTTTTTATTTCGGACACGGAATAATGGCGTCTGTAAAATAGAGACATGCCCAGCTTTTACCAAATCTGGGAAAAACTGTAGGAAAAACGTCATTAACAATAGGCGAATGTGCATACCGTCGACATCGGCATCCGTTGCGATGACAATGTTGTTATAACGAAGGCCCTCTATGCCATCTTCGATATTCAAGGCGTGTTGCAGCAGGTTGAATTCTTCATTCTCATACACAATCTTCTTAGTCAGACCATAGCTGTTCAAAGGTTTTCCTTTGAGACTGAATACCGCTTGGGTCTGTACATCTCTTGATTTGGTGATCGATCCAGATGCCGAGTCCCCCTCCGTGATGAAAAGGGTCGTTTCTAGGTTTCTTTCACTTTTATCGCCGAAGTGTAATTTACAGTCACGTAGCTTCCGGTTGTGTACTGATGCTTTTTTTGCCCGCTCGTTGGCGAGTTTCTTGATTCCCGCAATATCTTTACGCTCCCGTTCCGATTGCATGATACGCTTTAACAGGGCATCTGCGGTAGCCGAATCCTTATGGAGGTAATCATCCAAAGCTTTCTTCACGAAATCATTGATGAACGTACGTACTGTCGGTCCTTCCGGGCCTACACTTTGTGAACCTAATTTGGTCTTGGTCTGAGACTCGAAGACTGGTTCTTGTACTTTTATCGCAATCGCTCCGATTATAGATGCTCGGATATCTGAAGCGTCAAATTCTTTTTTATAAAACTCACGTATGGTCTTTACCAATGCCTCACGGAAGGCCGCTTGATGCGTACCTCCTTGGGTCGTATGCTGCCCATTGACGAAGGAGTAGTATTCCTCACCATACTGTTGTCCATGTGTCATGGCTATTTCTATATCTTCACCTTTTAGATGAATGATCGGATAGCGCATACCCTCCATGTCAACATTCCGCTCCAGCAGGTCTTTTAATCCATTTTCAGAAAAGAATTTCTGACCGTTGAAGTTGATGGTAAGTCCTGAGTTAAGGAACACATAGTTCCATATCATATTCTCAACGAATTCAACTCTATATTTATAGTGTTTGAATATGCTGTCATCCGGATAGAATGTAACAGCCGTTCCGTTCCGTTGTGTAGTTTCTTTTTGTTCGTCGTCAATCAGCTCTCCTTTGCTGAATTGTGCGATACGTGTTGCGCCTTGGCGATAGGATTGAACGGTAAAGTTTGCCGAAAGTGCGTTGACAGCTTTGGTACCTACACCATTCAGACCAACGGATTTTTGGAAAGCCTTACTGTCGTACTTACCCCCTGTATTGATTTTAGAAACGACATCTACGACCGAACCGATTGGAATTCCGCGACCGTAATCACGTACAGACACTTTGTTCTCATTGACCGTGATATCTATCGTTTTTCCAGCACCCATCACAAACTCATCAATCGAGTTGTCGACAACTTCTTTTAATAAAACATAAATGCCATCGTCATAGGCAGAGCCATCCCCAAGCTTACCAATATACATACCAGGACGTAGTCTGATATGTTCTTTCCAGTCGAGGGATCGTATGCTATCTTCGTTATATGTAGTCATGTACCGTAAAGTATGAAGTATATACAAACTTAGATAAAATGCTTTGGATTCACCAATACATAATTGAATGTTCGTGAATATTAGTGCCGTTAAAATCTATAGCCTACCGATATAGCGGAGGTTATTCCGATGTTTAGGCCCTTAGGTTTTATGGTGACACTAGTTTCGTCTACAGTATGTGCAAACGAGTAGATGGGAATGTCATCTAGCTTCTGGAGCGATTTTTTGATGTCCTGCTGGATTTCTTCTGTGAGTGGTACATTGGACGTCCCACTTCCTTTTCCAAAAACAATGCCGTAATGGCTACCTATTATTTTCCAGTCTAGATAGAGCGACTCCAGGAGCTGGAACTGTAATCCGACAGCGACACCTGCACTGAGGGTATTAAGGTTGCCTGAGATTGGAATCGATGCTCTTTCGATAATATCGCTATCCATGAATTCATATTGATAATACAGTGTTGTATTCGTGTTATAGCGGGTATACTTGAGGTAGGGCGAGGCATAGAAACGGGTGAAGACATCCCGGTCGCCAAAGTAAAATCGCATTTGTGGCACAATAGAGAATTGACTGAAGCGAAGTTCTTCCAGGCTTCTTTTGGGTTCCTCATCCTCTATGCTTTTCGTTAGCGAGTTTTTAAAAGGTAAATCACGATTTGGGGTGAAGGATATATTAATTCCCAAAGAAATATTGGGTCTAAATGAACGTTCGTATTCGAGATTGAACGATTTAAACGGGAGATTCAAGAGGTTGGTCTTCAGGAGATGATCTGTTCCTTTTTGTCCCCATTTGCAATATTTTTGTGCTACAGCTGGTGAAACCCCAATAACCAATATCCCTAGAAAGATGGATTTGAAAAGCAAGTGTCGAAACATTAGTTTATTTCGTTATCTATATCAATAGGTTTGAGGCTATGTGGTTTCACCGCGATGCACTTGAGAGCGACAATTTCTTATCGTCCGAAATCATCCTGAACGCGAACGATGTCATCCTCATCAGAAGGGCTTTCGATATCGGTGTGTTGCCATATTTCAGCAATGACCCCATATTCGCCAAGACCGACTAGACGATGACGTTCGCCTTGTGCTAGACGGATATATTCTCCCTCTTTAAGAATTTTCAGCTCATGTTCGTTGTCGTCAAGACTGGTGACTACGCCGACTTCGCCACGAATAACTCTCCATATCTCGGCCCGGCGGTGATGGTACTGCCACGAAAGACGCTTAGAAGGAGCAACGACTAGTATTTTCGGGCTTAACTTGCCTGATATTTTTAAGTCTTTGATGTCTAGACCTTCAAAGTATTGATTAGCGAACTGTTGAGCCTGTGCTTCGTCAATAACAAAGAAGCCTCCCCAGGGTCTGTTTTCGTCGATGTTGTCGATTTTAAACCCTGCATCCGTAATTTTTTTTTCAATCTGATTGAATAGTTCAGTCTTGTCTATATACGTCATAGTCGTTAATGTGTTTCTACGGGTTAAGATAATATTTATACGTGAAATTACATAAAGATAATGTTTTTTTAAACTTTAACATTGTTCTATAAAAAGGAAGTTTTTTGTCCTTGCCAGGACAGGGCCTTCATTTTTTTTGCTTGACCAAAAAAACGAAGCAAAAAAAGTCAAGGCTTGGATGCTGTTACGCTAAAAACAGTTCAAAGTCTGGAAAGGATTTGAGCCGTTCCGCTTCGCTATACTTCTTAAATCCTTTCTTATCGGACTTTTCCTGTTTTCTTAACACTACAGAATCCTAGGCCGTCTTTCATCGCGATCAATAGAACTCGATTGCTCTGCTTTTATCGGCAATAGAAGAAATGGTGATGCCCTGTGCCGATACGTACAGCGACAAAAGGGGGGAATAAAAATCTTCCTTGACTAACTTCATTACAAAACGCTTACTTTTGTAAGATATCATGACGCAACAATACGACAACGAAAACAAAATTTTCAAAAAAGCAGTAGCCTTTGTTAATCAAACGAATCAAAATCTATTCCTTACAGGTAAGGCGGGAACCGGAAAAACAACATTTCTCCGTTATATTCGGGACAATTGCTACAAAAAAATGGCTATCACCGCTCCGACGGGGGTAGCGGCGATGAATGCCGGAGGAACGACGCTACATGCTTTGTTTTGGCTTCCTTTTGGTGTTTTCATAGAAGATTATGCGCTTAAATGGGACGAGCAGGACCATAATATCTATAATAAAAGTCGTCTCTTTAGCACGATAAAATTGACGAAGCAACGGCGCGCTATTTTGCAGGAGCTGGAGCTATTAGTTATTGATGAGGTATCTATGGTGCGCGCGGATACACTCGATGCAATCGATGTCATCTTGAAATCTGTACGTCGCGATATGCGTCCTTTTGGAGGGGTACAGGTGCTTTTTATAGGGGATCTCTATCAGCTTCCGCCTGTAGTGAAAGATGCGGAATGGCAAGTGTTGAGAGAACATTATTCCAGTATGTTTTTTTTCGATGCCAAGGTATTACGCAGCAGTGCATTGGTTAAGCTTGAGTTGCAGCAGATATACCGGCAGCAGGATACTGGCTTTATCAATGTGCTTAATAACATACGGAACAATGAATGTACTGCCGAAGACTTAGCGCTGTTGAATGGTCATTATCAGGAGGGATTTGTGCCCGAAGGGGAGGATCAATATATTACATTGACCTCACACAACCGGCTTGCTGAGCAGATCAACCAGGAGGAGTTAATGAAACTCTCTGGCCGCATGCATAATATCAAAGCTATTGTGAAGGATGATTTTCAGCAAGGAGCCTACCCAACAGAAGAAACCTTAGCGCTCAAAGAAGGGGCACAGGTGATGTTTATCAAAAATGATGTAGGGGAAGACCGTAAATATTTTAATGGTAAGATCGGTACTGTCAAAGAATTACTGCTGGATAAGCATCAGATTGTTGTCAGCTTTAAAGATGGTAGTGAAGATGTGCAGGTGAAACGTGAAACCTGGGAAAACATTAAATACAAATACAATAAAGGCGAAGATAAGATTGAGGAAGAGGTGCTGGGTACATTTTCGCAATATCCCTTACGCCTTGCCTGGGCGATTACGATACACAAGAGCCAGGGATTAACTTTTGATAAGGCTATAATTGATGCCGGTACCTCGTTTGCTTCCGGACAGGTCTATGTTGCGCTCAGTCGTCTGACTGGATTGGAGGGGTTGGTCTTACGTTCTAAGATCGCATCACATTCGATACGTACGGATTATCAGGTCGTCGGTTTTATGAAGCAACTTTTGGCAGATGAAGAGATGGATAAGGTACTGGTGCAGTGTCAACGTGTATTTCTAGGCCAGATTTTACTGCAGAGTTTTCGGTGGACTATACTTACAGAGTCCGTTCAGGAGTTGGCAGATTCCTTGGTCAGCCGTAATATTGATAACAAACCTGGGGTAGATGCTTTTGTATTAGGGATAATGACCGCAGTAAAGCAACAAGAAGCTGTAGCTCATAAGTTTGTAACACAGCTTTATGGTATGCTTGCTAATCCGGAGGATGTGGATTATCAAAAGATATGCGACCGTACGGAGTCTGCTGTGCAATGGTTTCTACCCCGTATGGAGACCGAGCTATTGGAGGCTACGGCACAGCATATTGAAGCATGGAAAGTGCGGAAGCGTACCAAGAAATATATAGAGGAGTTAAAAGCATTGCTTTTAGACTTTAAACGCAAACATGAGGTGCTGAAGCACTGTCTTACGATCGCCACTGCGCTGACCAAAGAAGAAGGTTTAGAGGGGCTTGTGCTGGGGGCTAGCGTGGTAAAGGATGAATCTGTCAAAACAGCGGATGATGGAGATGGAAAAGAGTTGGATACCAAACAGGTTACACTAGAAATGTATCTAGATGGTTTTGATATTGCGCAGATTGCAGAAAAGCGGGGGATGGTCGAAGGAACCATCTATGGGCATCTGATCCATTATGTAGGGGCAGAAATTGATGCTGAAGATTTAATTTCCACAGATAAGTTGAACCATATTCTAACCGTACTCAAGGAAAATGAAGGAAAGTCTTCATCCGAGATCAAAATGATTCTTGGAGATGCTTATGGTTATCCGGAAATTAAAATAGGACAGAAGGTTTTGGAAACGGAAGCCGCGAATCAAGATGTTAAAGCCTGATAAATGAATTATTTAGGCAGATATGGCGTAAATACAAAGCTTTTTATCTAAGTTTGCATCCCAATCTGTAGTGGTTTGAAGGAAGAAAAAGCACCCAAAAAGATTAACAAGTGGATTGTATTCACTTCGATGCCTTTTCAAATGGCGGCGACGATCTATTTGTGTTATTCTGTAGGCGATTGGATCGATGTGCGACTTGATTTTGACGGTGGATGGTGGGCCAAAGGATTTACAATGTTGGGTGTGTTGGCGTCTTTATATCAATTTATCCGTCAGGCCAATAGGATTAGCAGGGGCGAATAGGGGAGTGAATCAAGCTGTTAATCGCAGGAGGGTCTATGAACAGTATTATGGGGTTAACGCTAATGAATAATTCCTTTGAATACAAACAAATGATGAATGAATAACTATATCAAGAATATTTTAATGTTGCTGGTGTTTGCAGTGACGGCTTTTTTTGCACATTACCTTATATTGAACGGTATGGAGCTGGGGGATTATTGGTCCCGTTCAGAGTACAGTTTGTTAGGCCTGTATACCTTTGGTGGGGTCGGGTCCTTGCTTGCTTTGGTATTGATTATGTTGACCAATTGGGCGATGCCTAAAAACTTAGGTTTTGTCTTTTTGGGTATCATGACTGTTAAAGTTATCGCAGGATATATCTATGTCCGGAAGGGGCTGGGTGTCTTTGAAAACGATTTTATAGAGTATAACTTTTTAGCTGTGTTTTTTCTCTTTTTATTTTTCGATGTTTTCGTTGCCTTTCAGGCTTTGAATCAGGAAGATAGCACTGTTGAAAAAAAATAACAAAAAGTTTCTGTCAAATGGCATTATATGACAAATAAAGTTGTATTTTTGCCCAAAATTTTTCATTATTCATATAGTAGTCTAAAATGGTGAGTCTTAAGAGAGCAATTTTGCTTTTTACAGTAATCTTCTTTACAGTTAGTCCGTTCACAGTTCGAGCTCAGTCTTCTGAAATTTCTACGCCGGAGGAAATAACGGCTTATTCCCAACATCACGTCAAAGATGATTATTACTTCTCCTTGTTCAGTCATAAGGCATCAGGCAAACATTACGGTTTTGCTTTGCCGGTTATTTTGATTGATAATGGTTTGAAAGTATTCTCTTCTGCTGAGTTCCATCATGGAGATGCGGTAGTAGAAAAAGACGGTCAATTTTACAAATTGTACCATGGAAAGATTTATAATACAGATGCTGCAGGTACCATCACTTATGATGAGAAACAGCACCCTACAAATGCTAAGCCTTGGGATTTTTCCATTACAAAAAATGTCGCTGGATTAATTATCGCTACGATATTAATGTTCTGGGCATTTTTGAGTTTAGCTAAAACGTACAAAAAAGGTGTCAATAACCTTCCTACAGGTATCGGTCGTATATTAGAGCCGTTGATTATCTACGTACGTGATGAAATGGCTCGTCCAAATATCGGTCACCGTTATAAAGAATTCATGCCTTATTTATTGTCGGTATTCTTTTTGATTTTCTTGTTAAACTTGATGGGACTTACACCTATTGGTTTTAACGTGACAGGAAATATCACGGTTACATTTGGTTTAGCTATTGTTACTTTCTTGATTACAAATATCAAAGCAAATAAAGCTTATTGGAAGCACATTTTTTGGATGCCAGGTGTTCCTGTACCATTCAAAATTTTGTTAGCGCCTATCGAGTTACTAGGTATTTTCACAAAACCTTTCTCGTTGATGCTTCGTTTGTTTGCAAATATGACAGCGGGTCACTTTGTGATCATGGGTTTTATCGCGGTCATCTATTTGTTCCAGAGTCAATTGACATTAGGTGGTAGTATCGGTATCTCGATGTTGCTTACACTAATCATCTTTGTTTTAAAGCTATTGGTTTCATTCCTACAAGCCTTTATTTTTACAATGTTATCTTCATTGTTTATCGGTATGGCTGTAGAGGAGCACCCAGAGCATCATTAATCAGAATTTTTTGTTAAATTTTATAAAATAATTATTATGTACAACTTAATTGGAGCAGGTTTAATCGTAATCGGTGGAGGTTTAGGCTTAGGTAAAATCGGTGGTTCAGCTATGGAAGCTATCGCTCGTCAACCAGAAGCAGCTTCTAAAATTCAGACTGCGATGATCATCATTGGTGCATTAGTTGAAGGTTTGGCACTTGCTGCCCTAATCTTAGGTAAATAAGCCCAAGCTGACACAAAGTACAGAACATCATTTGCAACGGTTGGTTGCAAATGATGTTACTTAACAAAAAACAAAAACAACAAAACATTAAACATATATAATGGAAGCATTAATTCACGATTTTTCCTTCGGTTTATTTTTCTGGTTACTAATTGTATTGGTAATCGTCGTATTTTTATTGGGTAAATTTGCTTGGAAGCCTATCATCAGTGCATTAGATGAGCGTGAGCAAGGTATCACCGATGCTTTAGCTTCTGCAGAAAAGGCTAAATTGGAAATGGCACGCTTGACCAATGAGAATGAGCAATTATTAAAAGATGCTCGTGTGGAGCGTGATGCTATTCTTCAGGAAGCAAAAACATTGAAAGATAAGATTGTTGCTGAAGCAAAAGAAGCAGCACAGACTGAAGGAGCTAAGTTGATTGAAAACGCGAAGCGCGAAATTGAAGATCAGAAGTTAAAAGCTTTAGCAGAGGTTAAAAACCAAGTTTCTTCTTTGTCTTTAGATATCGCTCGCAAAGTATTGGCGAAAGAGTTTGAAGATCAAGGTAAACAAGAAGCATTGGTTTCTGACTTGTTGAAAGACGTTAAATTGAATTAATTTACAGTTTTTCGTAAAATTTTGAGACTTTAATTTTAAATTTTAAATTTTTTCACATGTCAGTATTCAAAGTTGCTTCTAGATATGCTAAATCTTTATTGGATTTGGCAAAAGAGCAAGGTCATGTAGAGGCGGTTAAAGCCGATATAGAGCAGATTGTTGCCGTAATAAAATCGAGTTCAGAATTGCAGGCTGTTTTAAATAATCCTATTATTAAAACAGATAAGAAAGAGAAAATTTTAGTGGCTCTTTTCAACGGTAAAGTAAGACCTGAGATAATGACTTTCTTTGGGATTATGATCCGCAAAGGACGTGGTGAATTGATTTATGCTACAGCATTAGAATTCATCCGCGAGTACAACGAGTTGAATGGTATTGTTAAAGCAGAAGTACTTTCTGCGTCTGCATTGTCGGAGGCCAATATCCAAGCGTTGAAAACTGCCATCGGTCAACAGATCAATGCGGAGGTTATCTTAGTCAATAAAGTAGATCCTACATTAATCGGTGGATTTGTGGTTAAGGTAGGCGACAGACAAGTTGATGCGACCATCGCTGGCAAATTAAATAAACTAGAAAGACATTTCGTAACACAAGGTGTTTAATCCTTGTACGAAATCGATAAAAGTAATAGATTCTAAAACCCCTTATACGAAGTTAAAATGATAGAGGTAAGACCAGATGAAGTTTCGGCAATTCTAAGAGAGCAATTGTCAGGCTTTAAGTCAGAAGCCGAATTAGAAGAAGTAGGTACCGTACTACAAGTAGGTGACGGTATTGCTCGTGTTTACGGCTTAACAAAAGTTCAATCCGGAGAGTTAGTTGAGTTTGCTAATGGATTACAAGGTATTGTAATGAACTTAGAAGAAGACAACGTAGGTGTCGTACTTTTAGGCCCATCAGACGAAATTAAAGAAGGAGATACAATCAAACGTACCAACCGTATCGCATCTATTAAAGTAGGTGAAGGTATGTTGGGTCGTGTCGTAAACACATTGGGACAACCTATCGATGGTAAAGGACCAATTCAAGGCGAGACTTATGAAATGCCTATCGAGCGTAAAGCTCCAGGGGTACTTTTCCGTCAGCCGGTTACTGAGCCTTTACAAACAGGTATCAAAGCTATCGATGCGATGATTCCAGTAGGTCGTGGCCAGCGTGAGTTGGTAATCGGTGACCGTCAGACTGGTAAGACTGCGGTTTGTATCGATACGATCATCAACCAAAAAGAATTTTATGATGCAGGTCAACCTGTATTCTGTATATATGTTGCTGTAGGACAGAAAAACTCTACAGTAGCGAATATCGTACGCGTATTGGAAGAAAAAGGTGCTATGGCTTACACTGTAGTTGTTGCAGCTTCTGCTGCAGAGCCTGCTCCTCTTCAATTCTACGCGCCAATGGCGGGTGCAGCTATCGGAGAGTTCTTCCGTGATACAGGTCGTCCAGCATTGATCGTTTATGATGACTTGTCAAAACAAGCGGTAGCTTACCGTGAGGTTTCATTGTTGTTAAAGCGTCCTCCTGGACGTGAGGCTTACCCTGGAGACGTATTCTACCTTCACTCTCGTTTATTAGAGCGTGCTGCTAAAATCAACTCTTCAGACGAAATTGCTCGCGAAATGAACGATTTGCCTGAGTCTATCAAACATTTGGTAAAAGGTGGCGGTTCATTGACAGCACTTCCTATCATTGAGACACAAGCAGGAGACGTATCAGCTTATATCCCTACCAACGTAATTTCAATTACAGCTGGTCAGATTTTCTTGGAGTCTAACTTATTCAACGCAGGTATCCGTCCAGCGATCAACGTAGGTATCTCGGTATCACGTGTAGGTGGTAACGCGCAGATCAAATCGATGAAGAAAGTTGCTGGTACCTTGAAATTAGATCAAGCACAGTACCGCGAGTTAGAAGCTTTCGCTAAATTTGGTTCAGATTTAGATGCAGCGACTAAAGCCGTATTGGACAAAGGTGTACGTAACGTTCAGATCTTGAAACAAGGACAGTTCTCTCCAGTTTCTGTAGAGAAACAAGTTGCTATTATCTATGTAGGTACAAAAGGATTGTTGCGTAGCGTCCCTGTAGATAAAGTAAGACAGTTTGAAGAAGAATACTTAACACAATTAGAACAACGTCATCCAGAAGTATTGTCTGCACTAAAAGCAGGTAAATTCTCTGATGAGTTGACAGATGTGTTAGAAACAGTAGCTAAAGAATTAGCTTCAAAATATTAATAAGTAAAAGGTATTTAGTATTTAGTACTTAGATTTCTAAGTCTAAATACTAATTACTAAATACTTACTACTTAAATTGGAATATGGCAAATTTAAAAGAAGTAAGAAACCGGATTACGTCGGTTACATCCACGCAACAGATTACCAAAGCGATGAAGATGGTATCTGCTGCGAAATTAAAACGTGCGACAAATGCAATTGTGCAGTTGCGTCCTTATGCCAATAAATTAAGAGATATTCTAGCTCAAGTATCCAGTTCTGTAGAAGGTAATGATTCTCCGTACACACAAGACCGTGTTCCTACTAAGGTATTGGTTGTTGTAGTTACCTCTAATAGAGGTTTGGCCGGAGCTTTTAATGCGAATGTTATTAAAGCAACGAATAATCTTATCTTCAGTAAATATGCGGAGCAGCATGCCCGTGGCAACCTGAGTATTGTTGCTATTGGTAAGCGTGGGCACGATTTTTTCACTAAGCGTGGTTTTAATGTCATTGGTAATCACAACGAGCTTTTCAACGATCTTAATTTTGAAAATGTTTCTAAGGTTACGGAGTACATTATGGACGAGTTTAAAGGAGGCAATATAGACCGCGTAGAAGTGGTTTATAATCAGTTCCAGAATGCTGCAGTTCAAGTATTGACTTCGGAGCAGATTTTACCTTTGGTACCAGAAGAAAAAGGAGAGAACGTAGCAGAACTTGACTATATCATCGAACCATCAAAGGAAAAGATCATTGAAGAATTGATTCCTAAGGCGATCAAAATTCAAATGTATAAAGCTGTTTTAGATTCTAACGCTTCAGAACACGGAGCACGTATGACAGCGATGGATAAGGCGACAGAAAATGCTGGAGATTTATTGAAAGCGTTGAAATTGTCTTACAACCAGGCTCGTCAAGCGGCAATTACGACAGAGTTGACCGAGATTGTATCCGGTGCAGCAGCATTGTCAAATGGCTAATTTGTAATTGTTAATGATTGACGTTTAATTGTTAATCATTATCTTATAAAAAACAGAAGGCGTTGAAATTTTTCAACGCCTTTTTTATGTTTGTAGTAGACTAAAGGTTTTATGTCATTTGCTACAGATTATTGATAAATGGCTAGTCGCATTAACCACTAACCATTTATCATCAACCCTTATTAAAACGCTCTTTCTTCTAAGTGTTTTTCTAAGTCCATATAGTCAACACCCTTCGACCACCAGCTTGGAGCTTCTTTTCCTTTTAAATAGTAATCAAAGTATTCCATCATACGCACTGCGTAATCTTTCTTATTGACCTCTTTCACCAATCCATGGTTTTCACCATTGTAGGTAAGCATTACGACTGGTTTGTTAAGACGTCTTAGACCGTTGTAGTACTCGACTCCTTGCGTATAGTCCACCGCACCATCTTTATCATTGTGCATAATGATCAGTGGCGTATTTACCTTCTTGATATGGAATATAGGAGAGTTACGTGTATAGGCTTCCCAATTGTCCCAGTATCCGCTGGTAAGACGACCCTGGCTCGATTCGAAGATCGCTTGGTTTGAAGATCCCGAGTTCCAATAGATCAATGAATACATAGAGATCATATTCGTCAATGGAGCTCCTGCTACCGCTGCTTTAAAGATATTCGTCTGCGTGATCAAGAATGCCGTTTGGTAACCACCCCATGAGTGTCCATGTATAGCTACATTTTTCTCATCAACAATTCCCGTAGCGATTGCTGCTTTTACAGCTGGGATTACACATGCCACAGCAGACATACCTGGATCATTCAATTTGTATTTGATATCCGGCATTAATACCGCGTAGCCATTACTGTTGTACATCGCTCTATTGAATCCACCACCAGGGTATCCCGGTTGCGCGTAGGTGTTTTTATCGTCTGTAAGTCGCTCGTAGATATAGGTGATTGTCGGATAAGACTTTCCTTCTACATAGTCTGCAGGAAGATAAAGAGTAGCCTGTAGCGTATCGCCGTGGTCACTCACATAAGTAATCAGTTTAGAGCCTGCCGATAGGGCATACTTATCATTATTACTTCTGTTCTTAGTCAGTTGATTCTCCGTTTTAAGGAACTTGTCTTGACTTACAAAGTATTCTGGTGCTTGATTACTGCTCTCCATGATGTAGAAGAACGTATTGCTATTTTTCACTTTGTTGATCGAGCTCATGTTCATATCATCGAGCTTTAGGATTTGCATTTTGTTCTGACCAGCAGGTAGATATGCGATTCCCTTTTGCTTAGTCTCCTGGCTGAGTACCGTAAAGTACTGATCCTTTTTCAAGTCGATGTTTTCGTCATCTTCATAGAGTCTACTAGCTCCAACTGTAGTTAGTTTTTTTCCTTTCCAGTCGTTTGTCAATGTAGTTGCCGATTTACCATCAGCAGATACCTTCCATAGATCAAAGTTGTCCTTCAATAAGACATATTTTCCGTCTGCTGTCCATCCAAAGTTGCCAGTTGCGACTTTAGAAACATTATGGTCATCGTAGATGTCAATAAAAGAAGCCGGAATATTTTCTGTAATATTCTTTTGTTGTAATGTATTTACATTTAGCGTGTAGTAATTTCCGTCGTTATAGTACAGAAGGAAGTCACTGTTTGGCGAGAACGAAAAGCCACGCGATGCATTCATGTACAATTTCTTAACCGCTAGTTTTTTAGCACCAGTCTTTACATCTACGATATATAGATCACCATATCCCTGTCCATCCAGGTTGGCTTCGTATTCATATGGACTGAAATCCAATCCGTATCCGATTGTTTGGTTTGGCGCTAGAGCGATAGATTTTATAGCGCTATCCGCTAGAGATACGAATTTGTTGGAAGCGACATTCCAAGCACTCATGATCATGAAATTCTTGTCTCTTTGCAATTGTGTGCGCTGTGCCGATTGCAAACGCTTGTCTTGCCAGTTCCAGATAATCATGTCTGGTTTTTCGAGATCTTTTTTGTTGACTTGAGGTTTCGTAGGCGCAGCTTTAGCTAGCTTTGTTTTTGTGGAATCCGTTGAAACACTATCTTTTATCGCTAGTTTCGTGTTCGTGGAATCTTTACCCAGCTCATCAATTTTCTTCTCCGTACTCTTAGGCTCTTCCGTTTTTTCAAGTTTTGCAATACCAAAGAATACCGTGCTTAAGTCTTTACTCCACGACGCTCCGGTATGTTGACTGATACCGTAGCCTGCCATAATTTGATTTTCATCTAGGCCCGAATAGGTAAATACCTCCGCTTGCTGTCCTTTTATGTTTTTAACACCGATCAACGAATATACTGGAGTTTTGTATTTTTTATCTTTTTTAGATTTCAGGAGCGCAAATGCGGTGCCTTCTTTATTCCAGCTGATTTTAGAAAAATTGGCATCATCATTTTGTAGTGCACTTGTCAGTCCTGTTGTCATATCCATCAAGAATATACCGTTACCATTTTTGTTATTGGCATCGATGGTATAAGCAAGGTACTGACCAGACTTGTTGAATTTGTAGTCGCTGACATTACCCAGGTTAAAGCTTTTCTTGGTCAAGAGGTTGTACAAGACTAGATCTGCTCCACGGCCTGCATCTTCACCTCTCGGGGCACCGGGGCCAGCAGGCATACCTTCAAAGCGGATAGCAACCCATTTGTTGTCATCGTTAGAAAAGTTAAAACTTTGTACTTTGTCAAAACTTAACGATGCGGTGTCTTTTAAAGCAACGATTTTAAGCTTTTTACTGCTTGGCTTTTTCGCTTTTTCATTCGCTTTTATTTCTTTAAAATTTGGTGATTCAAAGAAACCGATATATTGGCTGTTATTAGAGAAAGCGATAGGCGTGCTTTGACCACCTATTTTGTAGTTATAGTTTAAGGTATCTTTGGTGCTTTTCAGCGTAAGGGTCAGATCTCCCTCAGAAGGTCCTGCTACATAAGCAAACCACTTACCGTCTTCAGAAGGCTGTGCTCCGTTCATTCGGATATAGTGCCACGATGGGATCTCTTGCCATGTTAATGGCTTTTTACCTTCTTGCGCCTGGGGGATAAACCACGACAGTTGACACGCCAAGAATAATAAAGTTCTTTTGTTCATTAAAAAATAAGTTAAGTATATCAGCCTCTAAATTATTGATTTTAAAGAGTTGTTTTGGTAGGAATATGGATTGTATGGAATATTTTACGATTTGTCATCCGACAGTTGTAAGATGCAAAGGAGAATAATGGGGTTACAAAGGCATTTAATCCCAAGACCTCCAAATCTATAGCATCACGATAATGATCCATAGCAAAGAAAGGGTGTGCGAAGGGTTGTCTTTTATTAAGGTGCGTAGATGTTTCAGTGCATGGGTAATCTGATTTTCTACAGTACGCTTGGATATTCCAAATTTAGCAGCGATTTCATCATTGGATAGATGGTCTATCCGACTTAACCAGAATATCTCACGGCACCGTTGTGGCAAAGGTTTTAGAGACTCGCGGAGGTTAATTTCAAAATCAATATAGCTTAGCTTTTCATCTGCGGTATTTAGTGTTTCTTCCTTTTCGACAGTTTCATAACTTTCTATATATTCTATGGGCGATAGTTTTTGAGCTTTAAGAACTTTGAAGATATGATATCGCGCAGTGACGTGGATATAATCTGCAAAGCTTTCTATCTTAAGGTGTTTTCTCCTTCGCCATAATACGACAAAAACATCATGAACGATTGTTTCTGCCGAATCAGCATGCTTTAGATAATATTCAGCCGTTTTAAAAAGCTTATGCCAGTATCGGTTGTAGAGTACAGCAAAAGCTTTCGAATCATCCTGCTCTACAGCATGCCATAATTCTTGATCGGTTACTTTGCTTTTGTACATGGGGCTACGGTGTCATTGGCTCGGTTGCTAAATTAATAAAAATCTGTCGATTTATTATTCAAATAAGTCATGGTAACGATTTTTCGATTTTTTTAAAAAAAATAATATTTCTATGTGTGTTGACGGCTGGAGATACCCTCTTTAATATTATAGACGTAACCTAAATTATAATGACACCTGAAGAATACATAGATCTGTATCAAAAATATATCGCTGGAGAATCTACCGAGGATGAAAGGAAGGCGCTCTTTGCCTATAAAGATAGCTTTCAGATGCAAGATTCTACCTCGTTGGCGGATCAAAAGAAACTAAGGGGAAAGATTTATAAAAATATCCTTCATACGCTGTCCAGTACACGGACAGTAACACGGATACCTTGGTGGGGTAGGTATGCGGCCACTGTAGCTTTAATACTATCAATAGGAATATACTTCTACGTACGTGATACAGACAAAGGACAACCTGTAGCTGTCTTACAAGGCAAATCCGAACCGATGACACCAGGTTTAATCGATTCGAGCACAGTGACCCTCACGTTGTCCAATGGTGAGGCGGTAGCGTTGGATGGTGCTGACAATGGGCTCCTTTCTGCAAATGGGGCTACGGGGATAAAAAAACTAAATCAGAATGAGATCCAATATGATGAATCTAAAAATATTGCATTTGGGGTCCCTGCTATGAATAAGCTTTATGTCCCTAAAGGAGGGCAATATAGACTGACACTTGCGGATGGGACCAAAGTGTGGCTGAATGCCAATTCAACACTTAGCTATCCCTTAGCATTCAAAGGGTTGAATAGAACCGTAGAACTTTCCGGCGAGGCTTATTTTGAAGTAGCTAAAAATGAGAAAATGCCTTTTGTGGTCACAACGAAATCTGCAACAGTACAAGTGTTAGGAACACATTTCAATATTTCGGCTTATAGTGATGATAATGTTGAAAAGACAACGCTTACTGAAGGCCTTGTAAAAGTACTTCGTAATGATAAAGAGCTGATACTAAGTCCAGGCGAACAGAGTGTCGTACGTCATGGGCAATCTGATATTCTCCTCAAAAAGGTAGACATTCGTCAGGCTTTAGCCTGGAAAGATGGTCTTTTTGTTTTCAAGGATAATACATTGGACGAGGTTATGAAGCAGATAGCACGATGGTATGATATGGAGGTGGAATATAGGGGAACCCCAAAAGAGAATCTGATCGGCGGACTTTATTCAAAATCAAAGGGGCTTGATGAATTGCTAAAAGGTCTTGAACTGACCGGCGTCTATAAATTTAAGATAGAGGGAAGGAGGATAATTGTTATGGACTAAGTATGGACATAATAGTTTCCTGAAAAGAAATCCCGAAAACGTTTGCACCGTCTTCGGGAATAAAAATCAGGACTAATTAAAGATCATCTTGTATAATCAGTTATAAATTAAACCTAACATTCAAATGTATAAAAAAAGTACTGCATTTCGCTGCAGGAGGTATACCCATTTTCATATTAAAATATTTCGTTTTATGAGATTACTGACCATTATGGTGATGGCGGCTGTTATGCATGTTAATGCAGGCATTATGGCTCAAGGTATTGATCTTCAATACAAAAATGTGAGCTTAGAAGAAGCCTTCATCCAATTGCAAAAGCGTAGTGGCTATGACTTTCTTTATAGTGCACAATTGCTTAAAAAGGCAAACCCAGTCACTATTGCTGTCAAGAATGCCAGCATCATTGATATAATGGACCAGTTGATGGCCAACCAGCCCTTGACATACGTCATTAATCGAAAAACGATATCGATCAAGCAGAAGCCTCAGCAGTCTACCATAGCTATAACCGGTAAAGTGACTGATGAGAAAAACGAGCCGTTGACTGGAGTCACTGTTCAGATAAAGGGGAAATCAAACAGTGTGGTTACCAATAGTCGAGGGCTTTATGAGGTTAAAGTGGAAGGACAGAATGCCGTTCTGGTCTTTAGTTATTTGGGCTATACATTGCAAGAGAAACCTGTGGGAGCCAATAAAATAATCAACGTACAGCTTGTTCAGGAGTCTTCTAAGCTCAACGAGGTGGTGGTCATCGGTTATGGCGAACAAAGCCGCCGCGATCTGACAGGGGCAGTAGGCGAAGTGCCTCCTGAAGCTATGTTGCAAGCTCCTGTAATCTCTTTTACAGAAGCACTGGCAGGGCGAGTTGCCGGTGTCTCTGTATCAGCTATTGATGGGCAACCGGGAGGAGATCCTAATATTGTCATTAGGGGAACCAACTCCATAACACAAAGTAATGCTCCACTGTATGTTATCGATGGCTTTCCAATTGAAGATTTCAATGCGGCATCCCTTAACATGGAAGATATCAAAACCTTCAACGTGTTGAAAGATGCATCAGCAACAGCCATTTATGGATCAAGAGGTGCCAACGGTGTTATTGTTATAGAGACAAAGAAAGGCTTGGAAGGGAAACCTGTCATTGAGTTTGGTACTTCCATAGGTATGGCAAATGTGACTAAGAAAATGGAAATGATGGATTCCTATGACTTTGTTAAATATCAGTTGGACCTTAATCCCACTGCAGCGGCAAGTTCCTATTTAAGGGAGAAAACACTAGAAGACTATCGTAGTATCAAAGGCATCGACTGGCAAGATCAGATTTTTAAGAGGTCTCTTATCCAAAGTTATAGCCTTGCTGTCCGAGGTGGAAACAAGGATACAAAATACGCAATCTCGGGATCTGTTTTTAAGCAACCAGGTGTAGTCCTGAGCACAGGTGCCGATAGATACCAATTACGCGTTAATATCGATCAGAATTTAAGTAAGAAGATACAGCTTACACTAAACAGTAACCTGGCTTATAACCGTAATTATGGTTCGCTAATAGCAGCAGGCGATGGAGGTACTACCTCTTCCTTTCTTCTCTTCCGTACCTGGGGCTTCAGACCCATAACAGGCAACGGACTAAATCTGTTAGATGAGGTGAGCGATCCTGAAAATATTTCAGGGGCGGATGTCCGTCTTAATCCATACATAACAAGTAAGAATGATTATACGCGCCGTAATACACCTTCAGTGATTACTAATCTAGGCTTAAAGTATAACCTCATGCGTGGGTTACAATTGAAAGCAATGGGAACCGTAAAATATACCCAGGAGAAGCAACATATTTTCTTTAATTCGCTGACAACGCAGGGATCTCCTTTGAATCCAAATAACAGTTATGGAGTCAATGGTTCTGTTCGTAATTCAGACTCTTTTACATGGGATGGGCAGGTAACGTTAAATTATAACCGTAATCTAAGTGGGGGACATAAGTTAGGATTTATGGGAGGAGGCTCTTTGCAGCAACGTATGTTTGAGCAGTATGGCTATACTGGTTTTAATCTTTTGTATGAACAATTGGTTATGTCAGGATTGGATACAGGCGATTTGAACAATGCATTAGCATTACAGACTGATCATAGTTTAGCATCCTTTTTTGGCCGTTTCAACTATGGTTACAAATCAAAATATCTTGCCACTGTAACCTTCCGTGCGGATGGCTCTTCGAAGTTTCCCAACCATAGGTGGGGATATTTTCCATCGGCAGCACTCGCATGGAATATGCATGAAGAAGACTTCTTAAAGGATGTGGATGCGATTACTTCTTTCAAATTGAGAGGAAGCTATGGAGCCACAGGTAATAACAGAGTAGATGATTTTGCCGCCTATTCTCAGATGTCTGTTGCCGTGCCACGCGAAAATCCTTCTTATTCCTTTAATAATGGCGCACCTGGTAGGGGATTAGTGTCCACAGTATTAGGTAATAACTTTTTGAAATGGGAAACAACATGGCAGACAGATATTGGGTTTGATATTTCGGCTTTTAATGACCGAGTAGGTTTAACGGTAGATTATTACAAAAAAGATACCCGCGATCTGTTATTGCAAGCAGAGGCTCCCAGAACTATGGGGTTCCCATCCATTATGAAAAACGTAGGTCGGGTACAAAATAGTGGTATTGAAGTCACGCTTAATACGATCAATATAAAAAAGAAAGACTTCGATTGGAATACCAGCTTTAATATCACATTCAATAAAAATAAAGTTGTTGAATTAGTCGATGGGACCAAAAACATGTTTACCAATGTTAGTTTTTTTGCAGACTACAATGCGACCAACCTATACGTAGCTACCATTGGTAAACCGATCGGCTTATTTTATGGGTATGTATTCGATGGGGTATACCAATACAGTGAATTCGAAAATACAGCACCCGGCGTGTATGTGTTAAGGGCAGATGTGCCGAGTAACGCATCACAGGCGGACCGGATCAATATTCAACCAGGGGACATTAAATATAGAGACCTAAATGGCGATGGGGTTGTCAATGACAACGACGTAACAATTATTGGTAATGGTACCCCTATACATGTGGGCGGTATCAACAATAGTTTTAGGTACAAGAACATTGATCTTAGTTTTTTGATGCAATGGTCTTATGGTGGCGATGTGTATAACGCAAATAGACTTTTGTTTGATGGCAACGCGATTGGCGGGAAGGATTTGAACCAGTATGCGAGTTATAGCCAACGATGGACTCCAGAAAACAACTCCAATACCTATTATCGGGCAGGAGGTCAGGGACCGGGAGGCCGGCACTCGTCGCGCGTCATCGAAGATGGCTCCTATATCCGTCTTAAAACAGTTTCATTGGGGTATAATCTGTCCAAAAATCTGACCGATAAGTTAGGAATAAGCAGTTTACGTCTTAATGTTTCTGCCCAGAATCTACTGACGTGGACCAAATATTCCGGGATGGATCCAGAGGTTTCAACAAGAGGGAAGAATCCGCTTACACCAGGCTTTGATTATTCAGCTTATCCAATAGCAAGAACCATTGTTTTTGGATTGAATCTTAATCTTTAATAGTTGCAAAAAATGAGAAAAAAGATAGTATTATACAGTTTAATGTTGTTCACGACGCTGACAGGTTGCGATAAATTCCTGAGTACCGAACCTAAGGATTTTGTAGCACCAGAGACGGCTTTCAATACAAAGGAAGCATTACAGCAAGGTCTTAACGGAGTCTATTCTGTGCTCGGGCAGGACAAGTTGTACGGCATGAATATGATTATTTACCTTGGATTAGATGCAGATGATGGCCATCAGGCCCAAGTTTCTCAATTGACACGTTCGGGGCCACATATCTATAATTTTTCAGCTACAGATACCTACGTTTTTTATTTCTGGGAATGGCTTTATAAAGGAATTACAAGAGCAAATGTATTGTTAAAATACGTGGACAGTAACACCGAAATTGAAGAGTCTTTTAGAAACTCCATTAGAGGAGAGGCTTTGACTTTACGCGCTTATTATTACTTCCTTTTGACAACCTACTTTGGCGATGTGCCTTTGATGACAGAACCATCAGAGGATCCCATTATGACTTCTATTGATAGGACAGATTCCAGAAAAGTATATGAGCAGATTATAGCCGATTTGACAGCCGCTGAAAGCTTAGTCCTTGATATCCGTGATATAGGATTTGGAGGCCGTATTAGTAAATCCGCTGTACGTGCACTTGCTTCACGGGTGTGTTTGCATTGGGCGGGTTTTCCGTTGAAAGATGAGAGCAAGTATGTCGATGCTAGGAATTGGGCATTAAAGGTAATTAATGATGCAGAAGCTGGGCATGCGCTGAATCCATCTTATTCTGATGTATTTATCAAATTGGCAAAAGACCAATACGATATTAAGGAGAATATCTGGGAGGTCGAATTTTACGGTACTTCGGCATCAACCTTTGATGAAACCGGATATTTGGGAAGATATATTGGCCCTAACTCTGCGGTAGGATCATCTATTGGAAGATGTCAGGGCTTGATATTGACTAGTGGTGTGTTGCGGGATAAATACCCCATAGATGATGCCGAGGACTCGCGCAAGTTTTGGAACATAGCCAATTTTACTTATAATAATGATGGAACCAAAAATATGCTCACTAGCGTAGGTTATCTAAATTGGTTCCAGCGGCATGTAGGAAAATATAGACGTGAATATTGGCCGCACCCTGAATCCAATGCTACTTCCATAAATTATCCGCTCATTCGTTACTCTGATGTGCTTCTTATGTTTGCTGAAGCTGAAAACGCAATTAATGGCCCAAGTGAAGATGCGGTGGAAGCAGTTAATAAGGTTAGACAAAGGGCACAAAGTTCAGGTGTGAAAGCGTTTCAGATTACCAATCCGGGGACAGGTTATACTTCGGCTCCCACAGTGACTTTTACAGGTGGAGGTGGAAGCGGTGTGTCAGTCAAGGCGACGGTTAATGGAGGTTCTGTGACTGGGTTTACATTTACTGCAGATCCTGTTTTAGGCTTAACGAATGGCACAGGATACACCTCTGCACCAGCGGTTTCTATACAAGGTGGTGGTGGAACAGGGGCGCAGGTGCAGGCCATATTGTATAACAAATCAGAAGCTAATGTTCCTAACACCGCAATCGCGTCCAAAGAAACATTTTTAGCATTTATTCAGGATGAACGGTCCCGTGAGCTTTGCTTCGAGGGGCTTCGGCGCAATGATTTGCTACGTTGGGGAATATTCTACGAAAAGATGCATGGCGTATACAACTTGCTTTTACAGAATGCACCTACAGCTTGGTTTTTACCAAACTATGGAAATGTCGTTGATGAAAAGCATGATATATGGCCTATTCCAAGCTCGGAGATTGCAAGAAACCCACAGTTAACTCAAAACAAACATTGGTAAAACGTAGATAACATGAATATAAATAAATATATCTTTTTCGGATTAAGCGTGTGTCTTAGCGTGTTTTCTTCGTGTAAGAGATTAGAAATGGAGATTGAAAAACCTTCTTTTGAAGTTGAGGTTGGTCAGGATGAGTATAATGCAGGTGAACCAGTATTGTTTAAAATAGCTTCTACAGCAGATTATATTAATTTTTACTCGGGGGAGTTATTCTCTGATTATGCACATAAAGAAGGGAGAGTTGCTGAACCTGGCTGGGAAAATATAGTGTCTTTCGATAGTCAGATTACGGCAGGAAGTCAAAAAGACCAGCTTTCTATCCTCGTATCAAGCGATTTTAATGGCGATTATAATTTTGATAATATCAAGAGTACAGCTTGGACTGACGTTACGGACTGGTTTGCATTAGCAACTGGAAATAGTATTGTTTCTTCAGGAGCGCAGAGCCTATATCCCTTATCGAAGGATGGTAGGCCTCTATATTTTGCTTTTCGCTATGTTACAAAATTTCAAAGTATCAATGGTAATGCTAGCAGGTGGGTTGTTTCCAACTTTAAAGTTCAGAACAAGAGTGTCGATGCCGGTGATTTAGAAATCATCAATACAAACAATGCCGGCTTTAGACTAGTAGACCCCTTTGCGCTGACTCATGTACCTTCGCGGACTACCGTTTCCAAAAGCCAGATTTCTATGCAGGGTAATTTCTATGGGCCGGATGATAATGGCGTGATACAGGTTGAAGATATCGAGACAGAACATTGGGTGGTATCCAAGCCCTTTACTTTAGGAGAACCTTTTCAATTAGGACCTGATAAACCAATATCGATCAAGAACTATGCAACGGCTCCCGTAAAAGAATACAGCTATACTTTTGAGAATCCAGGAACATATTATGTGACTTTCGTGGCATCCAACCAAAGCCAGGATAACAAGCAGGAAATTGTACGGACATTGAAAGTTGTGGTAAAATAGATAACATATGAAGAAACTATTATTATTTAATCTTTTGTTGGTTATAGTAACAGCAAATATTTCTATTGGTTATTCTAAAGTCAAGCTCCCCCGCCTAGTGGGAGATGGAATGGTGTTGCAGCGTAATGTTAAGATTCCTATATGGGGATGGGCTGATCCCCTGGAGATTGTTGAAGTGAGTTTTAAGGGTAAAAAGTATAAAACCCAGGCTGATCAGAGCAAACGTTGGTCGATTCAATTGGAGTCTGCAGAAGCAGGAGGCCCTTATCAGATGACTGTAAAGGGGATTGACAGTGAGTATACTATTAGCGATATCTACATCGGTGACGTTTGGTTGTGCTCAGGACAGTCTAATATGAACTGGAGGATGAAGCAAATCGAGCCAGCATATTCTCTGCAACCAGAAGATAACTTTACTGCGATCAGACATATAGAAGTAGGGCGTAAAGGAACTAATACTCCCGAAGACGACATCTTATCTATAGGCTGGCGTAAAGCAACGCCCGAACAGTTGCCCGCTTATTCGGCTGTAGCTTATTTTTTCGCAAAGGAACTGCACCAAAAGCTCAATGTTCCCATCGGTTTGATCTCAGCTAGTTGGGGAGGTGCCACAGCAGAGTCCTGGGCAAGTCAGGAGGCATTAACCGAATTTCCCCATTATTTAGCGCGCTTTGATAGTATACAGGATTCGGAGAAAGTAAAAGTGCTTACAGCGAAGAAAGAACTCCAGGTACACCATGAACCCATTATGTTATATAATGGAATGATAGCTCCCGTTGTCAATTATGGGATGAAGGGCGTAATCTGGTACCAAGGTGAGTCAAATGTCAGTAAAGCAGAAGAATATAAACAGCTTATGCCTGCATTGGTAGAAAATTGGCGCAAAAAAATCGGACAGGGAAATATCCCCTTTTTGTTTGTACAATTGGCCAATTATAAGGCATACAATCCAAAAATGGTAAAAAGCGAGTGGGCCGAATTGAGAGATGCACAATTGAACAATTGGAAGACTATTCCCAACTCAGGAATGGCCGTTGCTATAGATGTTGGTGAAGCTAAAGATATACATCCCAAAAACAAATGGACCGTGGGACAAAGGTTAGCACTATTAGCACAATATATCGCCTACGGCAATAAGCAAGTAGTTTACTCAGGGCCGATCTATAAGGAGCTGAAAATTGTTGGAAATAAGGCTAGATTATCTTTTGATCATTTAGGATCAGGCCTTTCGACGCGTAATAATGAGGCTTTATCTGGATTTTATATCGCTGGAGCCGATGGCAACTTTGTACCAGCGACTGCCGTAATTGTAAAGGATAAAGTAGAAGTCTCGAGCACAGAGGTCTCAAGGCCTGTTAGCGTAAGATATGCTTGGCAGGACAATCCGGAAACGAGTAATCTTATTAATAAGGAGGGACTACCAGCTTCACCGTTTAAAACAGATCGTTAGTTATGGGAAAGAATAAATTAATGAAGCTGTTATTTGGTGTTGTTTTAATTTTCCATTCGGGGCAATTTGTATATGCACAGCATGTCAATTCCATCGGTATGGAAATGGTCGATATCAGCCCAGGATATTTTTTGATGGGGAGTGCCGGTTACGGTAAGGACTATGACGAATCGCCTGCGCATAAGGTACAACTGACGGGCGCGTTTCGTATAGCAGCTACCGAAATCACGAACAAGCAGTACGAGACCTTTCAAGCTTCGCATCGGGCTTTACGGGGTAAAAATGGCTTTTCTAATGAGGATGATGAAGCTGTTATCTATGTGAGTTACCACGATGCGGTTGCTTTTTGCGAGTGGTTGTCTAAGAAAGAAGGTAAGAACTACCGCCTTCCGACAGAGGCGGAATGGGAGTATGTATGCAGA
>JAITLW010000182.1 GCA_031277715.1 Sphingobacterium sp.
CAACGAGGCGTATCCGCAGGGAAAGAGGATGTGCACAATGCGATAAAAAATATAGATAAGGGTCTGTTTCCCAAAGCATTTTGCAAAATAATTCCAGATATTTTGGGTGGAGACCCAGATTGGTGTAATATTATGCATGCTGATGGTGCTGGCACCAAATCTTCATTGGCCTATGTATATTGGAAAGAAACTGGTGATATTTCAGTGTGGAAAGGTATCGCACAAGATGCAATTATCATGAATATTGATGATTTGCTTTGTGTGGGCGCCATCGATAACATTCTTTTATCCTCAACGATTGGCAGAAATAAGAATCTTATTCCTGGTGAAGTCATTGCTGAAATCATCAATGGTACAGAGGAAATCCTTTCCGAACTTCGTGCCTTAGGCATTGGTATCTATTCCACGGGTGGCGAGACCGCTGATGTTGGTGACCTTGTCCGCACCATTATTGTTGATAGCACTGTAACCTGTCGGATGAAACGTGAAGACGTCATTTCAAATCATCGCATCAAAGGCGGCAATGTAATTGTTGGATTGGCATCGAATGGAAAAGCAACGTATGAACAGGCATACAATGGCGGAATGGGTTCCAACGGACTAACTTCTGCACGTCATGATGTATTTAACAAAAAAGTAGCTGAAAAATATCCTGAAGCTTATGATCCAGCTGTTCCTTACGAACTAGTTTTCGCGGGAAGCCAAGATCTCACCAATGAGATTAACGTTGAAACCGGAGAAAAAATCACAGCGGGCAAGCTTGTACTTTCACCTACACGCACGTATGCTCCTGTCATCAAACAAATACTGGATAAATATCGTGCACAAATTGACGGAATGGTACATTGTTCAGGTGGAGCGCAGACAAAAGTCTTACACTTCGTTGATAATGTTCATGTTATCAAAGACAATCTTTTTCCTATCCCACCTCTTTTCGAATTAATACAAAAAGAATCTAATACAGATTGGAAGGAAATGTACAAAGTATTTAATATGGGACACCGTATGGAATTATATGTACCCGAATCTATTGCATCGGATATCATCGCTATTTCTGAATCATTTGGAATTCCTGCTCAAATCATTGGCCGTGTAGAAGAATCTACCTCCAAAAAAGTAACTATAACCTCTCCCTACGGAGAATTTATTTACGAATAAACGATCTTTACCCCTTGTCTCTTACGAACTAATACAGGAAGGAGACAAGGGCTATTTTTTCAATTTGGAATAAATGAAAGAAAAACTTCTTGTAGGCTGGAAAGAAACCCTAGATTTGCCTGAATTGGGAATATTTGGCATAGAAGCAAAAGTTGATACTGGAGCTGCTTCTTCAGTCCTACACTGTAACTCGTACAAAATCATTCATGAAGATGGTCAAGACTGGATTATCTGCGAACTCATCATTGATTTTGAAACCGAAGAGACAAAAACTTTAAAATTAAAACTCTATAAAACAAAATTGGTTAAAAGCTCTTTCGGTCAAGAAGAGAAGCGATTTTATATCCGTACCAAAGCAACATTATACGACCAGGTGTTTGGTATCAAGATATCCTTTAGAAATCGATCCCAAATGACCTACCCTATGCTTTTAGGAAAAAACTTTTTGTATAAAAGGTTTTTGGTTGATGTCTCCAAGGAAAATCTCTCCGTGAAGGCCTTGGCAAAATAAAAACAAATAGCCAAGCTATTTTGTTATCTTAGCACAAAATATACTCAATATACAAATCGTGAAAATTGCCGTATTATCGACAGTAAAGAGTTTATACTCAACTCGTCGTCTCGTAGAAGCCGCACAACAAAGAGGACACGAATGCGTTGTCATCGACCACAGTAAATGTTATGTAGGTATTCAACAAGGTAAACCCAGTATTCATTACAAAGGACAGGATCTAAGTGATATCGATGCCATTATTCCGCGAATAGGAGCCTCGGTAACATTTTATGGGTCAGCTATTGTTAGACAATTCGAGGTCATGGATGTTATTTCCGCCAATCCCAGCCAAGCAATAACGCGATCTCGGGACAAATTGAGATGTCTGCAGATATTATCCGGTGCGGGAATCGGACTCCCAATTACGGGATTTGCACGAACAGCCTCTGACGTGGACGACCTAATTAGCATGGTTGGTGGAGCTCCATTAGTTATCAAATTATTAGAAGGAACCCAGGGTATTGGGGTTGTTCTTGCTGAGACAAAGAAAGCTGCTTCATCCGTTATCGAAGCATTTTACGGCCTTGGTAATAACATTCTGATCCAAGAGTTCATCAAAGAATCTAAAGGCTCTGATATCCGCGCATTCGTGGTGGACGGCAAAGTTGTTGGTGCCATGAAACGTACCGCAAAGGAAGGTGAATTTAGATCAAACATACATCGAGGCGGTACCGCACAAATTATCCGTTTAAGCAAGGCTGAGAAAGACACTGCTATTGCCGCTGCCGCTCAATTAGGGCTTACGGTATGTGGCGTCGATATGATCCCTTCTGATCGCGGCCCTTTAGTACTCGAGGTTAATTCATCTCCAGGTTTGGAAGGTATTGAGAAAGCAACCAAAAAGGATATTGCTTCCGAAATAATACAATACATTGAAAGACAATACGAGTTAAAGCAAGCTCAGATGCCTAAAGTTGTCAAGAAAAAGAAAAAAAGAGAAAGTAAATTATAAGATTACCGAATTAGCAACTAAAAGGGGTGTCCGTATATACGGACACCCCTTTTAGTTGCCAAATAACCTAGACTCAACTAAAGTCGAATTTCCAATACTCCTTAAATTCACCTACCGTTGCTTTTAATTTTTACTTATCTTAGGCTAAATTATGAATTAATGAAAAGATTTAGCCATCTTCTATTTGCCTTTGTACTCGTACTAGCTGCATTTTCCTTGTCTTTTAGTCAAGCAACTATCCAAAAAACAGCATCTCCAAATTGGCTCCGCCCCACTACAAAAAAGGCTATAAAGCCAAATTTGGATGATATTAGTGATGGATATTACTATGAGTTAATCGAACATCAGATAAACTTAGCTACCCAAACAAAATATTATAAGGATATAAAAGTTCTGTTTGATCAGACTGGAATCGAAAATCTGGGACAAGTTCAGGTAACCTTTGACCCGCATTTTCAAAAACTTCAAATACATGAGTTAAAAGTTATTCGCCACGGCAAAGATATTAACCTATTACCGCAGGCAAAATTTAAGCTCCTTGCCTCCGAAACGGAGCTTTCGAGATCCATCTACAACGGAAGTCAAATGGCCCATTATGTTTTGGAGGATTTA
>JAITLW010000366.1 GCA_031277715.1 Sphingobacterium sp.
AAACTATTACGTGAAAAAAAATGGCCTACAGATGGTGGCCAACCATTAGCACTTACAGTGGCTAATTCGAATATATATATGCTTACCTATCAAGGTGTATTGCATAAGATATCTGCAGAGCTGGATAAGGTTAAGCTTCTCAAGTCTGATGTGCTGTTAAACAACGATAGGGGCCTGCAGGCTGCTTACTTCCTAAAAGAGTAAATGCTCTAGGGGAAGATGTAATCGGGGAGCTGATAGTTACTACTGTCCTTATAGCTTTTGATGTACAACTCTTGACGAATATTGTTTTTAATACTGTCATCCAACATGGTAAACATTTCTGCGATGTACTGTGCTTTGGAAAGAGGCTCTTTGTAATATAGGTCTTCTGGTTTGGGCTCGACAGCAGGCAGTTGTTCTGCAAGTATCAGTTGGGTTCCTAGTGAAGGGCTAGAACACCATAGCTTGATAATACCTTTGTCCGCTATCCCCATTGTGAAAACAAGTGGCTCTGTCGTTTTTATGTATTTTCCCCAAACGGAATCCGTTCGATCAAGAGGGAGGGTGCTGTTATAGAAAATAGAGTCTGTATATGAAAAGTATTCAATATGTACGCTGTCAGGGACATCGATAGTGCTGTTTCGGAAATATTGGCTGACTTCTCCCCATGCAAAATTATTAGGTTCGGGTTCATAAAAATTACCGTAGTCTGTCGATCTTGTATCTGTAAAATAGAGTTGACGGACATGAATCGGCACGGCGGAAAAGCAACCTGCTCGATAGTCTATTTTTTGGAGGGACCTATGTACCAATAATATGGAGCAACTAAGAACGATAACGATTAGTATGGCGTATATTTTATTGAGTAGGTTCATGGTGCTAGTGTTGGTATGCTCCTGCTAACCCTACAATATAGATACTGAAAGCAACGAATAGCGCAAGTAAGATTACAAATAGAATTAAAACGGCAACTGGCCAGGATTTGAATGGAAACTTGTAATAAATTACATAGCTGAGCTGTAGAATAGTAACGGTGGCAAAATAGTAGGCGGGAATAAAAAGCATGTCGTTCTCTTTGGGGAATAAGAGCGCAAGCATAAAAAAAATACAGATGTAAAGACCTATGAGCAAAAAAATGCTTCGTTGCTTCTCTTTTGCGTTATCTAATTTAGAGCTGTTCCCTTCCGATATATTGTCCATCGGAATAAAGATAGAATAATAATCGTAAATCTTCTAGTTATCCCTATTCAGTAAAATTTGGAGCAAATACTATTCTTTGTTTTTAACCTGTTGGGTGTTGATAAGTAGTGCAGTGAAGTTTAGAAGAATAGATATACCCATCAACGTGAATTTCATATAGGTATCACTGCTTGTCATACCAACAACTAATAATAACATTGCTAAAGGGACCAATGTCTGGTCTAATTTAAATTTTCTCATGTATTTTAGATTTATATAATAAGGAGATAGAATCAGAGCGAGTCTATCTCCTTATCACTAAAGATACTTAGGAATATTTAAAAATGCAAATCGCTAATAATTTTTTTTATGTTATTTGGCGCCTGCTGGACAGTGCTGTCTCAGGTATCGAGTGTATAGTCTAGCGAGATGTTCTGATGTACCTTCGCCTTCATTAATGGAATGACTGCGGTTAGGATAAGCCATCATATCGAAAGAAACTCCGTGTTTGATGAGCTCGTTGATGTATACTTCCGCATTTTGATAGTGCACATTATCATCTCCTGTACCGTGTATCAGTAGGAGATTGCCCCTCACATTTTTGGCGTATGTTAATGCCGAACCACGTATAAAGTCAGCCTCATTCTCTTGTGGTAATCCCATATACCGCTCCTGATAAATATTGTCGTACAATAGTTGATTGGTGACAGGTGCTATAGAAATACCAGTTTGGTATATATCCGGATATTGCCCTAGTAGATTTAAGGTAGATGCACCACCGCCGGACCATCCCCATACGGCTACACGATCGGTATCTATAAATCCCCATTTGAATACCTCTTTGGCACCCATAGCTTGATCCCTGATATTAATTATACCTATGTTTTTATAAATAGATTTACGCCACTCGCGTCCCCTAGGAGCGGGAGCACCACGGTTTTCCAGAGAGATGTAGATATAGCCATCTTCGGCCATGTCGCCCGCATATAGGAAATTTTTGCCCGCGTAAAAGTTATCTGTCACCGTTTGGGAAGCAGGCTCACCATACACATAAAATACTACAGGATATTTCTTCTGTGGGTCAAAGTTTTTTGGTTTCACCATCCAGCCATCCAGTGTGATGCCATCTATTGTTGTCACCTGAAAGAACTCTGTTTGAGGTGATTGTTTGTCAGCGTGTCGTTCTTGGGTTGGAGAGGTCAGCGCCACATGTTCAGGTAGCGATACAACTGCACCGTTACTATAAGTTGTGGTACTGTTCTGCGTGAATATAGCAAGTTTGCCATTAGGCGAAATATTGTAACTATTGGTTCCTTTCAATTCAGCAGGTGTAATCCGCTTTGATTTACCTCCTGAGAAAGACAATTGATAAAGATGTTTCTGTGTGGCGTTGAGCGGAGAAGCACTAAAATAGATGCTTTTGGAGAGTGGATCGATACGGTCTATTTGAATAACATCAAAATTATCCTTACTCAATAGCGTCTCTTTTCCTTGGAGATCTATCTTATAGATCTGTCTCCATCCTGATTTTTCAGAAAGCCAGATAAAAG
>JAITLW010000380.1 GCA_031277715.1 Sphingobacterium sp.
AAATTTTCAATTTGTCCTAAGCCCCGCTCCTGCTTGCTACACCTTCTGTTCTATGGATCAGATCGATCCTACTGCCGTTGTGCTCGATACCGCCTACATAATCACGCTGTCTCTGCCCCGTGGCTGTCTTACAAAGCTTAGTACCCATATCATCATACAAATAAGATACCGTCACACCTCCGTCCGTAGCCAACACAGGGAGGTTAAGATGGTTATACGTAAAGGTCATCCCTGTACGACCGGTCTTGGCATTACCGTTCAGGTCGTAGATATAACTACCTCCCAAGCCCCCCGGAAGACTCTGTAGCTTATTGCTCTTGGTCCTTCCAGACCGATCTGATAATCGATAAAGGACAAGCTCCTCTTTCTGGCAAATGCCATTATCAGGGATAAAAAAACCTGAAAAGCTTATGCGCAAGAAATGACACAGCCCGATCCGGAGAAAGATTGGGCTGTGTCATTATGAAAGTCTCCAATCAGCATTGTAAACTCTTATTTCCAATGGGTAGCTTCAATAAACTCTAATACTTCTTCATTTTTACCATACACAACATACTCTATTTTGTCATTTATTAACGATGCTCCTTTTACAAATTGCCTAGCTGCTTCGATATCAACAAACACGTGGAAAATCGCGTCTCCCGAACCGTCAATACTAATAGAACAAGAAGTATTTAATATATGACCTGTTGCTCCATCAACAGTTAAAACTGCGACTTGATTATTTTCTAGCTTCGGAAACTTTTCCATTTTTATTGATTTATTCTCGTTGTAGACGCACCACTAACTCCCTGCTGGCACCACAACGCTTGTGGTGTCCCTAGGTAATCTAAGTTACAGATATATTAAATAGAAAGAGCAACAGTACTTTTAGAAAGTAAGCTCTAAAATATCTCTAGTTTTCGACTACAATTCCATAATTCAGTTTTAATATTAATGTATCAACTTTAGGTCTCATTTGAACTGTATTTATCAATCTTAATTCTAAAGCTGTATCTGCCAACGAGTATGAGACGAGAGAATCATATCTTTCAAAGTTTCCTATGACATTTTCCTTATTATCCATAACTTTTCGAACTTGTATATAGTCTAAAAGCGACGCATTTGATGGTATATGATATATCCTAAGTCCATACTCTTGATTTGGGACCTCTATATCCACTAGCTTTTCAACCTCAATATCAAAGAGGGTAAAAGTTGACTTTTTATAAACACCAAAAACCAATCAAAAAAATCAATACAACATAAACGACTTTACCTTTTCGTTCCATAATATCTAAATCCTTTATTAATCCAATATTGATCTCTTGGATCGTCCGCATAATCGTGTTGTTATATAATTAACTCTACTCATAAGGCTTAAAATGGGGCTGATTCAAAATTATTCTTTCGTATTCAGAACCATAAAGAACAGTATCTTTCATTCCATAGAACATATTAGTATATGCGATGTCGATTACTCTTTGTGACAGACTCTGAATAGCAATAGAAGTTTCGGAACCATTTACACTGATTTTCAGAGAGTCCACTTGACCGCTATACCTAATGACAGAATCAATACTTACATTGATATTATCTCTGGTATCTACAACAGTATCAAAGAGAACGTTTTTAAGATTATCTGTCAGTGTGACTTTTAGAGCTTCTATTCCCATAAAATAATCTGCTCGAAATCGAATTTCCTTTTTCTCCTTGCACGAGATGATTAACAAAGAGAAAAGAAACAATAGTAAGTAGATTCTAATGCCTGATCCACGCATATGCTTAGTGCTTCTTTGAGACTTATATTGATTTTAACTTATTAAGATCATTTGTGTCTATTATATAAGATATTGAAAGTATTATCTCCTTGATATTTTACGGCCTTGCATTCATAGTGTATTTTTTCACGACTACCCAAAAAACCCTGCTGGTGCCACAATGCTTGTGCTGCCCCGAGCCATCTTTCTCCTAATCTAAGATACAGATACACTAAATATAAAAAACACTACTCTGAATTATAAAACATGCCAAACCCATCCTATCGAAATGACACAGCCCAATCTTGTATAATTGGCCAGCTCTGCGTCTGTCAGTAGGAAGTTCTACCTAACCCAATAAAGCCGAAAGTGTAAATCACCCAAACAAGACAGCAGAACCTACAGGAACTATACTATCTTACTAATAGACCATTCTTTAGAAATGTTTATTCTATAGGCTACAAATCCCAAAGGCAAACTAAGTATATCTTTTACGCTGGGATCTTTATCTATAATTTCCTCCAATGAAACTACTAAAAAATCAGAGTCTTCTGGCACTTTCCTATCTTCCCTAAACTCCCACATGCAGTCTTCCATATGATGAAAAACGTAACTGATGAGCACATTTTTAAAGAAAATGTTCTTCGTTGTCAAAACAGCCGTATTTAAATTTTCATCCATATTTTAATTGGTTAAATCTAAGCCCATTTCCCTTTCTTCAAGTGAAGGGACTTCTTTAAAATCTACAATTCAATATAAGGAAAAAGCTTATCGCTACAAAAAAAGCTACAGTTGAAGATCGTTCAGATTCTCTCGAATAATAAGACCAAACTTGGCCCGGGATAATTTTATTCATAAATTCTCAACGTATTATTTTCACGATACATCCAACTTTTTTAAATACTTTTCTATTAACTTCTTTGAATGCACCTGTATAGTCCCATAATACTAAAGGTGAATTGGGGTTTAACTTATATGCCTTTTTTGCATAAGAAAGAGCTTTCTTGTAATCCCTAAGTTCATAATAGCAAGAACTCAACCTAGAATATATCCAAAATTTAAAAAACAATCTTTTGAAACCTATGCTTTCCGCTGTAAATGTACAGTACATTATCAACTAAATAACTAGGATGAATATAATTCTTTTCCATGAGTTCTTGAACTTGCCAAGTTTTTCCCCGGTCTAAACTGTAAAATAGATCATATTTAGTAAACGATCCACTTACGTTTCCAATAAAACCATATATTACTCTATGATTGCTTCGTAGTCCTTGAACAATATTATAACCTCTAAATTCTTCTAGTTTTTTAACTTGTTGGCTTATTATATCGTAACTATGTAAAGTAATAAAAGAATCTACTTTATCTGCCACTAATAGACAACCTATCTCTTTACTCGCCATAGACTCTAGATCATAGGTATTTGATATTTTAAAGGTCCCATTACTTTCTATGTTATAAATTTCATTATTCCAGGTAAGAACATAAGGCTTATTGTTTAGGAGGGTAATCTTATCTTTGAAAACTTTATCAATTTGTAGGGAATCTATCTTTTTAAAATTCTGGTCAGTCGAATATATTTTATTGATATTATTATTTTTACTGTTAACAAAAACCTTTTGATTAACACTCCAAATCTCACCCATTCTTTCAAAATTAAAATCAAGAACAGAACCTTTAAGCGATTTTAAATCAAACTTTAAAAGTTTGTTTTTAAGAGTTTCATTGTAATTAATAATTTTTATATAAACAGCACTCTCATTCAAATATGCTGTACGATAAAATGCATAGTCATTAATGGAATAAACTTTTACCCAATTTATCCCTCCGTCCAGCGTTCTATAAATAGTAGATACAGTATTTTTTTTGGGAAGAAAATTAGGATCATTTAATTGTTCTTCTGTTTGTTCTTCAGATTCCGTAATGTAATTAAAAGAATATCCTTCATTAGGATTTAAAAAACACATGTATTCCGGTTGCCCTTTCATCCCTATAGAATTAAACATTTGAATGTCTGTGCTCTTTTTAACCTTATCCCTGCATCCAAATAACAAAACGGAAACAAGAGTTACAAAAAACATCTTACTCATTGTATTTGATTTTTATTATGAATAAGTATAAGATACGGACTTAACGCTTGTTTGATCGCGTCTACAGGAATATTTTCCTTTTTTGCTTTGTCTTCTATAAACATTTGAATTGTTTCTCTATTTTTATACGCATCTTCTAAGATTCGTCCTAATTCTTGCCACTTTTCGAGAACAAACTTCCCTATCATATCCTCAACCTGCCGTAGCCCATCGGTACTCGTTAGATCTTTAGCATCTGGCGTTAACAATATTTTGGTTAAATCAACGGACCCTAATTTATACAAAGGTACTTTACCCCTGTTGGCGCCACAATGCCTGTGCTGTCCCAAGCTAATCTAAGATACGGATATACTAAACATAAAAACGCTACTCTGAATTATAAAACATCAGAAGCACCTGTATTGGATTAGGTTAGCTAAAAAAACATAGGCAGGTTACCTTTCCTATTACTCCATTACTGAGCATTGCGAGAATATTATAAAATTAGCGAAATAAAATCTCCCTAAATGAACAAACAATCGAAGATCGCCACTAAACTGATATATCCCCTGTTACCTTGTCATGGGCATCGTAAGTTAGGTGTTGGAATGAACGCTTATGGCAAAATGAAAGAGAGTTATTTAAGCACTTCTCAAAGAGAGACATTAGACCTTAAATAATCACCTCAATTTTTTCACGAAAAACCATACCGGTTGCACTAGACTCTTCAAGCGCAGTTTTTAATCTTTCTGAAACAAATAGACCGCCAAGACGAGTGTGAAAGAAATCCAATGTGTTGTCAAAAGACTTTGTCAATGCTAACGTCTTAACACTTGTAATCCCATTAAAATTACGCATATCATTTTCATTTGAAAATTTATGCTCAATTTTTGGATTATTACCGAAGCCACCTGATGTAAAGACTGTGTTTTCAAAATCAATTACCTCCCAATCTTTCAAGACACAGTAGAATAATTGGTAATTGTTATCCAAATTCTCATTTGGCGAATCATAGATTACTGATTCATAAGCTTTGTATTTTTGTACGTTAAAATTCTTAAATAACCCAAGTGTATTCTTCTGAACTAAGAAATGTCCATGTTTAAGGTATGGTGTAAAACTCATAAAACTTGTCTTCTTTGCAGATTTTAACTTCTTAAAATAGAAATTAAAATTGACATCGGGAATTATCTGCTCAGCAGTAAATTTATTCCTTATAAAAGATAATTCTATTTGCTTGTATGTTTCTTTATCATAAGCTTTTCTATCCAGCTCAACTTGATAAATACCATTTCTCACACCTATTATTTTGGGTTCTGATTCAAGTTCAAAATTATAATACTTCATTATTACATTAGGGGTTTAAAATATTGATTTAATGTTTCTCCGAAGCTATATGCGCCCTATCATCTGCCTCATATATGTTACAATTCTTGCATTGTATTTATGTTGAATTCCCCCTGCTAATGCCACAACGCTTGTGTTGCCCCGAGCCATCTTTCTCCTAATCTAAGGTACGGATACACTAAATATGTAAACACGACTCTAAAGTATAAAACATCAGAAACACTTGTATTGAATTAGGTTAACTAAAAAACGGTAAAGTTCACTTTATATGATTCCAGAATTTACATTATCATTCCTGTAATTTCCATTTTTCATATGAAAAGCTATTTTTATCAGTGTCAAATATTTTCAAAACAATTTTATCATTCGATATCCAACACATCTCTATTGGAGCCTGCTCAGGATTGCTCAGTTCTTCATCCCACCTAATGACACGATCGTCTCTAACCTTATAGAATTCAATTTTATTATCGAAATACCCTATTTCTACATTATTACTGTATGTGAAAAATATAGTTTTTGCCTTATTTTGATAAGGATATTAAATCTGTTTGTGTTCCATCCTCCATATTTATTAAAAACAAATCACTATGTTCATATCCATCGACTGAAAATAAAGCAAAACCTTTATTAAGATTCCCCAAATAACTGTATTTTTTATATTCTAACTCATCTTCATTACCACTATCCTCAAAAACTACCACGTTTTTATTCGATAATGTAAATTTCAAATTATTACTACCTTGACTCACATCTAATACAGAATCAAGTTCACTAATAAAAGAATTCTTCAAAGCGTCTAAATATTCTCTTTCGTTTATATTGTCTTTAATTATGTGGGAGAAACTTGTCTTCTTTACTTTATCTGATTGCTGTCTATCTTTCCATCCACTACACGAAGCTTGACAAAATATAATTAAACTTAGAAGTGGTAATATGAAGTGATTCAAATTGATTATATGCATAATAATTCATCAATAAGTTTTAAATTAACCCTTTAATTTCTTACCAAAATTGTACGCCCCGCTACCGTCACAATACTTGTGGTATCTCTAGCTATTCTCCTAGCCCCCTTTCTCCCAAACTAATCTAAGATACAGATATACTAAATATGAAAACACGACTCTAATTTATAAAAGATCAGAAACACCCGTATTGAATTAGGTTAACTAAAAAACACAGACGGATTACCTTCCCAACTACACCCGTACGGAGCACGGTAAAAGGATTATAGAATTAGCGAAATAAAACACCCTAAATGAACAAACAATCTAAGATCGCCACGAAGATGATATATCCCCCGGCTACCTTGGCATAGGTATCATAAGTTAGGTGTTGGGACGAACTCTTATGGCAAAACCAAAGTTAGCGCCCTTATTTATTAAAAGATATAACAGATTTACTTACTTCAGCCTTCTGTATACCCTTTTACATGGTTCGTCGCAGTTTTCTGAGTTTAATATTAAATTGTTGTGTTCTACAATATTTGCATCAGCATTCCCTTTAATAGAATAGGCTACCATTTCTGTAGCTTCACATCCATCAAAAGTAACCACAAGATTATTATCGCCTTTATTTCCCAGCTTACTTTTGTCGAAAGTGTATTTACCTGCACACCGAAAGTCGGGCGATGTGGCATTTCCTTTAGCATCAAATGTTATAATATAATTTTTGGAACTAACATCATTTTTGATTGAAGGAGCGGTTCCATCACTAACGGAATATTCCACTAATTTCCATTTTCCTACTATTCCATCTTGTGAGCTACCTGTGGCATATTCAGTGTTATCTTCTTTGTTGCATGACACTGATAAAACCAAAACAATGAAAAAAAAGACGCGAACTATCATAATTTAAATTTTTATAGACAAGGTTATTCATATCTAAATCTTATCTATAAATATAAACATATTGAAGCAATTCGACCCTATATTTTTCTGGCGAAAGTTTCGGAACAATAAATACCCTTCTCAAACATATCTACAGTAGTCTTTCTTGGTGAGCTGGATTTGGCTCTGGTGTTAAAACTTTAGATATCAGCAATAAAAGAACGGTCAACATCACGTAATTTGTCGTGGTATCTGCTGTTTCCCTAAACTTTCGGCAACTTCGTTAATCCGTTTCTCCCTAGTTTCCTGTCTCTTGGCTAGGACAATCCAACTTAGGATTATTTTCCGTGTCGACTTGCTTAAACTTAGGAAATAGTCCTTTGAACCGGTATGTTTATTAAAAGCGATTTCTAAATCAGCTGGTATTATAAGCTCTTCCACTTGGTCCAGAATTGTCCAAGATCCGTTCTGCTTTGCTATTTCAATGCTTTCAAAACCAGCTTTTGTCATTCTGTGGGCATCAATGAGTGACTGAACAATCTCTTTGTTGATTTTAGACCATATACTTTTAGGTTTACGTTTACTAAAGTACTGTATAAAGGAAGAATCATCGACCTTTTTTGTGGTACTGTCAATCCAACCAAAGCAAAGCGCCTCATCCACGGCTTCCCGCCAGCTAATTGAAGGAATATTTGACTTCTTCGTATAATAAACGAGCCAAATAGATTGTTTGGACAGATGATTTTCTTCTAACCATTGTCTCCAGTCTTCTGGACTTTGAGGATAATATGTTTCTACTTCCTTAATCATGAGTTTATACGTTCAATTCTACTCCGTTGACATCGCTAATAATAGACTGATAAACAGAGTAATGAATAACACAAACATACAACTACCTTGTGACAGCCCTATGTCAAGGGGAGAAATAAATCAATAATATCTAGCGAGACACCGATACACGATCTGTAAAACACAACTTAAAGAGTAGTACTAAGCACGAGTTAGTGAAATAAAAACTTCCTTTCTGGATTAAAACGGAATATACACCATCTTCTCCTTAAACTTACCTTTCACAAAAACGAAGAGCAAATCATAAGCATACGATGTATCTCCATTTAACGACCTAATATATAATGTATCCTGCTCTTTGTCATATGTAATCACCATTGGAAGCCGACTATGCTGTGATAGATCTTCTCCCACAGAAAATAAAGTTTCCAGTTCTTTCGTCGGTACGTTGATCTTCTGACCATCGATCTCGATATCTATAGATTTATACCTTGAAGCTTTTACAGCAGGATCAAAAAGTCCCCAGACCTTCACACCATTCAACGTGATATCGCCATTTTCATCCATCCTCAATCCGTTTTTCAATACATCCCAATTAGGTTTCTCAAAATCCACACGTACCGAAATATCCGCTAGGTCCCCTTTATCTTTGGTGCTTTTAAAAATCCAGTAATTTTTCGTCGAATTGACCAATGGCACAGGTGACAACTGATCAAGGGACTTCAACCTAGAAGTATGTATGTAGCCATCTAGCTCTTTGTCATTCTGCCCAAAAGTGACAGACACCCAATTTCCAGAAATTTCATCTGCTTCGAGATGATATACGACAGCATTGGAATTGACCTTTCCCACAACCTTACTTTTCACATTAGGTTCTTCTCTTACATTGACAAATCCATCCGGATCCACCACTTTCATAAACTGAGCCTGTACTGGGAACATCCAACTCAACAGACAAATAAAAAACAGCTCACGCATCATAAATTATCCAATCACATTTAAGCAAATCTAAGATACAGATATATTAAATACAACATATCATTTATAGAAGGTAGCACTAAAGACAATCTTTTAAAATAGACGGAAACCTTTAGAAAAAACAGACGCTTTGTAGACACTTGGATCCGATACGGTAGTCTTTCTGTAGCATCCATTCCCTCCCTTTTTAGATTTAAAAGCTGGTATTTTGCCTTTGATTAATTCTAATAGTATGATATTCTTTTTCGGGACACGCTCAACACAGATTGCAGCACAGCAAGCCCAGGCAAGCTGTGCGCATTGTCAACAAGACGCCGTATGGCTTTTCATGTACCAACATTATTTCCATATATTCTGGATACCGGTATTTCCATTATGGAAATCTACCGTATCAAGCTGTGGACACTGTAAACAGACACTGACAAAAAAAGCCTTTTTGCCGGAATTACAAGAGGATTACTTCAAGATCAAGCAACAGGCAAAAACACCCTGGTGGACGTTTTTCTTACTGATTGCATTCGTCATCCTGGTCGTGGTATCAATGATTTTAGCAAAATTCTCTTAACAGTACCTCATTGACATTCCTAGGGGGCTGTCTCAGAAACCTTTTCCCGACGTCATTGCGCGGAGAAAGAATGACGACAAAGCAATCTGATTACATCAAAAACGTGAATTGTTTTTTCAACCTTTTGAGACAGCTCCCTTTACTAAATACAGGTATGAACTAAGCATAACCGATCGTCGCCTTCGAGATAGAAATCACAGCAAGTCAGAACGGCAATACATTAGGATTAAGAAAATGCTTTCTCAAGCTCTTCGATACTTTGGTTCGACCGGCTGTACACGATAAATTCCCTATCACTGCTACCGGGTTTCCACTTTTCAATCGTGGTGACCTTACCTTTATGCTGATGTGTCTCAGAGGAAATCAGCCTCCCTTTTCGTGGATCTGTAAGACAATCGATAGTCACGGCTACACCAAGGTATTTCTCTATGAGACCAGGTATTTCCAGATAGCCTTTGGTATCATCAGAAACATCAATACGATGATCTTGGGAATCCCTGCTGAATAGTCTATTGAGCCACCACTGTTTATCATACTTTGTATAGATTGGCCAGCTATTCAAATAGAACCTAAAACCGTTGTGCGTTGTGGTAAAATCGCTACTGACAATATAGTTGTAATGGACAATAGCTTCGATGGATTCCCAGCTTATAGAACAGCTCTTATCAAGCAGGGGCATATCAATACGGATTCCATCGCCATCGGCCGAGAGCTTATGCTGTCGTTGTTCAATTATCTCCTGTTGGCGTCCGGAGACTGAGAATCCAAACAATATTCCGTACAGAATAAGCAACGGGAAAAAAGCAAATAAGGAAATGGTAATCCAGCCCACAACACCGACTTCCCAGTGTTGTGTAATAGCAAAAAAAGTAGGACGCAACCAATTACTGAAAATACGGCCAATGGTAAAATAATAAACGCTTTCATCTTTTGTTTTACAGCCTATTGGAATTTTAATTTATCGACCAAATCATTGAAATATTGTCTATCCCAAATTTTAAGTGTGGTATCATCTTTTATGAACGGCACGACATCATTCTTAATAGCATCGAATGAAACTGTTTCGATCTTCTCTCGAAGCAGTCTGATGATGTCATCAGTGTTAATATTGTTTCTATTCCAATCTCCGGTATCTTTTGCCCTAAGCATAAAATGATGCACATCTAATGGTATACCTTTTTTGATATACCATTCTAAGTCATACCAATCTCTCCCCTTCACTCTATTTTTCCATTTGCGAAACAGTAGTGCATGCATTTTTTCTGCAAACAGACTTGGTTTATCAAAACACTTTACATAAAAAGAAAAAGGACGAGTCAAAAGTTTTAGTTCCGTATTAAACCCAACAGGTGGTTTGCGATCCACCTCGATTTTAATTCTCATGCCTTTATTCGTAGATTTAATTCCTGTTTGCTTAACAAAATCTTCCAACACAAGTTCTCTCCATTCTGTCTCCGATTTGAGAAAGGCCGAATCGATATTAGAGACCTCCTTTTTCTCTTTCTCCCGAATACTAACTTTCATACCAATGGACTCAAATTCCGTCACAATAGCTTCGAAATAAGGTTCAAGAGAAAAGTCAAGGTCTGCTTCCAATAATGAAAAATCTAGATCTTCTGAAAAACGATCCAATCCATAAAATATACGTAATGCTGTTCCTCCATAAAATGCAGCCCTTTCAAAAAAATCGGTCCTAGACAAACCTGCCAATGCGACTTCTTGCATAATCTCTCTTAACGCAGAAAGCACCTCTTCTGTATTTTTGGCGTTATATTCACCAATCCAATCTTTTATCATAATTTATCAAGAGTTCTAATAAGCATACCTAAACTGTCCTTTTTGGGCGCATCAGTAATCCAGGAACTAATCTCCTTAAGATTGAGTTGCTGTAATTTTATCTGGTTCATACGCAGGTCTTCGATCAAGAAATTGTAGGTCTGAGAAACACTTCGTAAAATAAGCCCTTTAGTACTGATGATCTTATCGCATAATGCTTTTTCCGGACTAGCAACAAGAGCTACCTGTCCAACAGCTAGCTCCACACTTTTTATTCCAAAGCTATAATAGGGAGAAGGCACAAAACGATAGCTGAACCTTCCCATGGCATTGTTAATTTTCTTCGAAGGCCTCATCGTCATTGAGCTTATCTCGTAAACCCGTTCTGGAATTAAATCCCAGTAGGCTAAAGCCGTTTCCAGTGAAACATAACTCGGTCCCGATAGGTAATTTGCAATCAAAAAGGGTTCGGGTGCATTTAACTGCGTCTTCTCTCCAGGAACATACAGCCCTTTTTTCAAGGAAATGAGGCTACCACTCTTGATAAGATCGCTTATTTTATCATTAGGCCGCTTATAATCCTTGAGCATATCTAACATGACCTGCCGGGTAAACGGGGCGTTGTTATATCTCTCTGCCAAATATCTAAAGTCCATAACTGTTAAATTATCATACTAAAATCGGAAAAAATCCGATTTACACCAATAAATTTAACAAAAAATAATGTAAAAATATATCATCATAATCGGGAGAACTCCGATTATCAATAGAAAACAACACAATATAATCAATAAATCATACGAGTTGATCCGAGAAAAGCTTCAATGGCACTGCCCGAAAAGGAACGACAACAAAGTCAGAAACAAAAAACCTCCAACCTGCATTAGACAAGTTGGAGGGCGGATCTATCTATAGACTAGAATTAATAACCTGGATTTTGTTCCAAGTTAGGGTTGACCGATTTCTGTGGATTTGGGATCGGATATACCAACGTCTTCGGATCGGGATCGGCTGGTTTCTCCTGCCATGCCAACAAGAACTTGCCGTAACGGATCAGGTCCTGTCTACGCCATCCCTCCCAGTATAGCTCACGCGCACGTTCGTCCAGCAGATTGTCCAAAGTGAGTCCACCGAAGAGCGTAGCGCCCCGTTGGGTGCGGATATCATTGACAATATCTAAGGCTTCTCCAGCGGTACCATTTCCTCCGCGCAGTATAGCCTCCGCTTTCATCAGCAATACATCCGAATAGCGGTACACCACCCAGTCATTATTACGCTGTCCTGTCACGGCATAATCAAAAGCGTACTTCATCGGGCGTATCCCTGCGGTCTCTAACGTAGCACCTGAGGTACGGATAGTCACTTCGCGGGTGAAGTATAACGGTGCTGTAGATGGATTACGGGCATTGAGAGGCTGATTGGTCGTCCAGTTGTATTGCTGTCCTTCAAAAAAGCCTACATTCTGACGGTGATACCCCTTACTTTTATTGGATGTCGTATCTGCATCATAGGCATAATAGATCCCACGTCGCTCGTCCGTAGAAGTGAATTTATCGTAGTAATCCGACAGCGTACACCAACCATTCCATCCACCAGGGCGCATATTATAGTGTGCAATAGTATTCCACGTACGGTCCACGTTACCTCCACGCACACCATTTTCATTATAAAGGGTAAAGATATTCTCCGTCGATTTGACGTCATTATCGGGCGCAAAATTATCAAAATATTTGCCGCTTGGCGAAATGCTATAGCTACCGGAAGTACGGATTTCATTGGCCAAGCTAACGACCTTGTTCATATCCTCGACCGCAAAAGCTGGAACTTGCCTATTTATAAAAGCTCCTTTATTGAGATGGACCTTCATCAGCAATACCCTGGCAGCATTCTTACTGGCAATGTGCGCCTCACGAGGTCCCTTGTCAGGCAAAGTCCCCATGATTTCGTTAAGCTCTTTGATCATGTAATCGACCGCCCGCTCCGGTGTCAATACCTCGGGGGCAATTTTAAAATCTTCCATCGATGCCCCTTCGCGGACAGGCACCTTGCCATAGAGATCTAACAGGTCAAACACCATCAACGCGCGCAAAAAGCGCGCTTCGGCGGCCTGCTGTGGGCTGGGATTGTATCGCAATACATTAGAAGCATTGTACATCGCCGTACCTAAACTCACGAAAGTATTGTTCATATAAGCATTATCTGCAGTCCAGGTATGTAGGTGTATCGCCCGGTGCATACCATTATCGTCCCAGTCGCCACCACGTGTAGGGGCCATCGCGGCATCGGTCGACACCTCCTGCATCACCCATCTTTGCTCTTGCTGGTAGGGAGTATTCAACGAACTGTAAGCGGTCACCAACAGCCCCCCTGCATCGACCTCCGACACACCTTCTTCCAATTCTCCCTTAAACTCTTCGTTCAGCTTAGTACATGAAAATGAACCTGCAGACACCGCGCCTGCTAAAGCCATATATAATATTGTTCTAAAATTCATCTGTTTGTAGTTTTTATTGTCCACTATTCTTTTTCCTTTAACTCCGAAGTACCTCATCTCCTAAAATGAAAAGTTAACCCCAAAGAGAACATTTCGCGCCGGAGGATAAGGAAGGTATTCGATACCCAACGATGGAATACCATTGGACGAACCATCGGTATTGACCTCTGGATCAAAGCCTGAATACTTGGTAATGATAAACAGGTTCTGTCCTGTAAGCGAAACATTCAGATTTTTGATCGTATTACCGATATTACCGACACGATAACTCAATGTAAGATTGGCCATCTTCAGGTAATCTCCTTTTTCCAGATAACGATCAGATGGTGCCGAAGAATTGGAGGTAGACTCTTTGACAGATGTATCAAAGAATGCTGATCCAATATTACGGTCAGATAAATTGCTCACCCCTAGATTGGTCGCGGCTGTATTATTAAACAGGTAGTGCCCTAGAGCGCCATTCATATTAGCGACGAGAGAAACCTTCTTGTAGGTGACATTGGTTGATAGCCCTAATAGCGTGGTCGGATTGGGACTATTGGAATAAAACTTATTGGTCGCCGGGTCATTATTTGAACTAATACTACCATCATAGCCCTTATACATACTCATACCAGTCTGGGGATCTATGCCTTGAAAATCGGCCAGATACCATACATTGAGTGGCTGGCCATTGGTCATACGCTGCCCTAGTACTCCCGTAAAGCCCTGTCCACGCAATGCACCAGTCTCGTAGTACCCCAAAAGACCGCTTACACTATTCTTAAGGAAAGTCGCATTTCCAGATAGGTCCCAGGTCCAGTCTGTATTCTTGACCAAGGTTCCGGTAAGAGCGAT
>JAITLW010000403.1 GCA_031277715.1 Sphingobacterium sp.
CAGAAATCCCCTATATAGGCAACTATGCACAACCCATAGGCTGGGACGTGGCACAGCTCGAAATCCTATTGGCGATCGGACTGATCTTGCCCCGTTATCAACGCAACTCCTTACAGGGCAGCACAATATTGATGGGCATATTTACAGCATACCTAGCAGTAATGATGCTATTTGTTCCAGACCGCTTATGTAGTTGTGGCGGTGTAATCGAAAGCATGGGATGGGGTACCCACCTGGCCTTTAACATACTTTGGCTTATATTGGGCATACACGCCATCCGACAAAAAAAATTATAAACAACTAAATTTAAAGCCGTGGAAAATTCACAAAAAAACAAGGGCAAAGCGCTAGTTGGCGCACTATTATTGGGACTGGCTGTGGTCGGTTCGGCATTTACAGCACAAAAACAGGATAACAAACCTGTTGAAAAAACAGAAAAACAGACGCAACATTTCTTTAGAAATGAGGGTGCATCCAAAGTAAGTCCTATATGGAAGTATATAGGGACTACTGCCCCGGGTGCGCTAGATTGTTCATTAAATCCCAATAACTACTGTTATGGATCTTCAGATATGGGAGCAGATGCATCTGGAAATCCGCTGGGAACAGTAACAGCGGAAGCCGAAGGGAACTACAACCCGTAACATGAATCGTTCACTTCGGGCAAAGTGGAGCCAAAAATTATTGGCTCCCTTTGTTATTTTAGATCAGCTATCACGAGCACTTTTATCTTCCTTACTGCGTTGTGAAGTTTAAGATTATAAGGGCGCAAAGCTTTATTAACAGATTCGATACTAGATAAACTACCATTCAACTCGATATCAATAGGAAAATCAATACCTGTTTCGTCCAGAATTGGGAGTTTGAGATGTTGCAAGGTAAAAGTCAAATGATGCGTTAGCCAGGAAAGCTTTCTGTTCATTATTTTTAACCCAGCTAGGTCTGCATTATACACTGATGTATCACTTGCACTTTTAGTAAGTGATGTATTTCCGATGGAAATTAATACCAATGTAGGTAAATCTCTTTCTTCTAGGCGACCTTCGATTCCATACATGGCTCCAAAATATCGATTCAGATCCTTTTGCATAAAATTTGACATATTATGAGCCATATGCTTGGGAAGACGCAGCTCATACGAAAAACCATATTTTTTCACCCAATCCATAACTTCAGCTCCAATTTTGTCTGTATTCACAAAGGTTGAATCACGTAATTGCAAATCAACTTTGGCATTGTACAAAAATGCCCTATCGAAGTTTGAAAACGCCAACTTATACAGATTTTTAATAGTAGTATTAATATAAGAAACTCTTGTTGAATCCCTCACTAATGATCCTATTATTCCTGGAATATCCCCTTTAGTAATAATGGACAAGTAATTTAAGCTACTATCCGGAAGTGGCACAAGGCGATTCACAGTATCGAGGGTCAGTACATTTCCCAATTTAAATACAGGCTCTCTATCATTCAGTCTTTCCATTGCTTCGTGCTTTATTGGAAAGGAAATGGTCTTCCCCGACATCCATCTGTTCACATTTTCGATAGTAACATGCTGTGCCTCGGTAATAGCAACGACCTTTCCCTTATTATCTATCCACACATAGTGCGGTATGGTGCGGTGCGGAAAGTAACGCTTCAGGATATTATCATTGACAATGGATTTCAGACCCAATTTACCAATATCCGATCTCGTGAAAAATTGCTCAATTTTCTCCTTCCCTTCGTAAGTGACCGGCATAACCACTAATTTATCTATATATTTTTCCTGAATGGCTTTCATTTTTGGAAATCCGGCCAGACAGGGCGCGCACCAGGTAGCCCAGAAGTCAAGAATAATGTATTTCTCTTTAAATTCCTTAAAATCTACAGAATCCTGCTCACGCCCGACAACCTCGTGCAGACCTGCCTCGGGGAATTGATCTCCTATTTTTAAAGGCTTGATCTGGCCGACAGCCAGATTTATACTGAGGGCAACCAAAATTCCCAAGACATACTTTATTGTTTTCATTTCTTTTATTTTTAGTATTAATTATTCTGTTCAATTCCAGTCAATAAAACTTCCTGATTAGGGATAGCAAAGGTGTAACGGGCAGAGCCAGGTAATAATTCATAATGCGTTCCAGCGAGCTCTCTTGTTAGTACGGTTTCCGTTTTGGGGTCTTGGTTCAATCTTCTCAAATCAGACCACCTCAAACCACGGAAGCAAAGTTCCTTTCTTCGCTCTAGCAAAATTTCCTTTAGAAGGATATCCTTATCTGCAATTGAAATCGGAAGGAAGTGGTTCTTATCGATACGCATCTTCAATAACGCATTGAGATCTTCCAATGCACTATCCACCAATCCCTTTCTAGCATAGCATTCAGCTCTATTTAGCAGTATTTCACTCGTAGATAGGCCACAGAACAAAAGGCGTGTACCGTCATAACTTCCTTTATACCTCACCAACGTTCCATCTTCTCTAAAAAACACCTTTTTTCGCAGATCATGAAGGCCATATAGCTTGTACAAGTACTCATCAACAATTAGTGTTGCTGGGGAGAAAGCCGAGTAATTACCTATTCTTGCCAAGAATAAAGTTTCTCGATTCATCTGTTTGATTGGATTTGTCAATTGGGGATTGATATCACCATCGTCATTATAATCCATCAGACTGTTGTGCTCTAAAAGGCAGGAGTCAGCATATACCAGCGCATTGTCATAATCGCTCATTGATAAGTAAATACGTGAGAGCAAAGCGTAAGCCGCAGATTTTGAAGATCTTGTTTTAGAAATAACATGCATGGGCAATAAATCCTTCGCTTGCATCAGGTCATCTAAAATTTGCACATACAGCCCCTTAAGAGTGGATCTGCCTACATTTTCATTGACGTTAGCAGTCAGCCTAAGCGGCAAGCCCAATTCTTTGTCTGTGACAGATGCGGCATAGGGACCTGCAAATACCTGCGCTAGCTGGAAATAGTTAAATGCACGAAAGAATAATGCACTGCCTTTTAATTCTTTCAATCGCGATGTGTTTACTTCCTGTTTCAAATTTAATAGACCACCCAATACTATATTTGTACGTAGTATTCGTTGGTAGGCATATGTCCAGTCCCCCGCCATATTGCTACTATAACTAGGATCTAACTTCCACAAATAGGCTATGCGTTCATCATCAATCAATCGCGAGTAGAAATCATCCGCAATATAAAAATCTGCCGAAGCAACCTCTCCGATTCCTATATAATTAGAATTCATCATATTCACATTATCCAAAACAGCTTCATAATCAGCTATCGTCTTGGGTATTACCATGGACTGTACGGGTTTAACATCCAGCCATTCCTGGTTACAGGACGTCGCTAATCCTATCAACAGCCAGGCACTATATTTTAGAATACTCATAATCAATAATTTAATTTTAAACCAAGGGTGAATACAAATGGAGTAGGTATACTGACCGCAGCGGCACCAGCATACGCTTGAAAATCGGGATCAAGTCCCTGTTTGTTGGCTTTCCAGAGTATACCCAGATTATCCAACTGTGTATACAATCTAAGGCTATTGAATGGGACATCGCTTCCTGTCTTAGGCCTGAACTCATAGCCCAAATTGATGTATTGCAAGCGGACATGGTCGCCTTTCTCTACCAATACAGAGGCACGTTGGTAAAAGGTATCTCTATTGGTATTATTGGGATACAGCATAGATGGGACATTTGTTCTCAACTCATCACCGGGTTGCTCCCACCTGATCGCAAAATCCCGATGCCCAGACCAATTGTTGATAAGTGAATTGTAATTGATGGATCCGCGGCGGAAATAATAACCCAGCTTGTACACGATATTGAAAGAGGCATAAAATCCTTTATAAGATAATTCGTTGAATAGATTACCAAAATAAACGGGGTTAGCTGGACCATGGTATCTGATATCTTCCAATGCAGGCGTATTCAAGGCTACATAGTCATCGCTCACGACCTCCCCGATGTATCCTCTAGGATTACCATTGGCAGGATCAAGACCTGCCCACGGCATACTGAATACAGCATATAAAGGATAGCCTTCAATAGGATATTTATCAAAAGTATTTCCACTGGCTCCAAAATATAGTGCGGGAGCAAAAGAAGTCTGGTACTTTTTAACTTTATCGGTAGCCCAGCTCCATTGGAATGACGACTGCCATCGGAACTCTTTCGCAAAACTTTTGTTAAGCTTTAATACAAAATCCAGCCCCTGTCCGCTGATTTCGGCATAGTTGCCCCGAAAATTCTGCACACCCGAACTCGGAGGCATTGGAGCATCACCGATCATATCTTTCCCATTCTTCTTAAAATACTCCACACTACCGCGCAGCAAACCGCCCTTCGTACCGAAGTCAAGCCCCAGATTTAACATTGCGATCCGCTCCCAACGGAGATCTGGGTTACCCAGCGTATTGATATCGGCATAGGACAAGCCAGAAATAGGTGCAGGTGCAGCATTAAAACGTAAGATGGTCACTCCCGTCAATAAACGGTCTAAATTACCATTATAACCGTAGGTGGCCCGAAGTGAAAGCTCTGGAAGCCATTGTACGCGATAAAAAGATCCATTGGAGACACGCCACTTAAAACCTGATGACCATAGCGGTACCGATTTCTGGTTAGCGTTCACCCCGAAAAAGTTAGACTGATCTATACGACCACTTGCCGATACAGTATAATTACCGTAGCTGTAAGAAATGTTGCTGAAGTAAGACCTAAACCTATCCTCGCCCCCTCCTAGTGAACGCATACTGGGTATGGGCGCTCCCATTCCTGAAGGATAAAGGACATAGTTCTTAAGCGGAGATTCCAGCAGTTTGCTTGAACCGTTATCCTCATTGTACCCGTAAGTTCGTAGAGATGATGAATTTCTGGAAAGCATTTTCTGTTCGGCACCTGCAATGGCATCGATCTGATGGACTGAAGCTATCGTACGCGAAAAGCGAAGCTGTCCACGAAGATTGTGTGAGACAAATCCGCTATAGGTCTCATCCAGAATACTGCCCAACGGAATATTATCCGGTTTAGTGACCACTCCCGCAGTATTCACTGTGGCATACCGATTGATCAGATCCCGTGTATAATAACTGTCTTGGGAAGCCAATTCATTGCGATCTGATCTGAAATCCTGATAGAGATATTTACCCTGTATTTCTAATCCCTCAAATAAACGATAATTTATACTGGGTTCGATACGGATATCCCGTCCTCGGCTCAATTCGCTATGTAGACCGATATCACGCAACGGGGTATAAGTCCACTCCAGGAAGCCATTTTTGGTAGCATCATCAACAAAGGACTGTTGATAATCCTTGACCATCTGTAGGGGATTACCATGCTCATCAACCAATCGGAGATAAGGGTAAACACCTCTTCCATTGCCGGTATTTAAATTAACACCACCCTTATTAAACGTGGTTCCCGTTTTAGCAAAATTAAAATCCACCCCAATCTGAAGTGCTTGCGAAAGGTCAAATTGATTACTGGACCGAAGCGTGAGCCTATCATTAAAATCCCGGATTGTAGGGAGATCATTGCGATCGTAGCCTGCGGAAAAGAGGTATCTGGAATTCGTAGTACCTCCTGAAAACTGAACGGCATACTGTTGATCGCGCGCATTGCGATAGCTATGACGCTCCATTTCGCGACGTATATCGTAGCCTTCGTACAGAGCCAATGTATCTCTCAACTCTTCATCTGTAATTTTGTTATTTCGGCGTGCATACAGCAGCTCCACCACAGGCGATAGAGGAGCTTTACCTTTGGATATTAAATCAGCCTGATAATAATTCTTATCAAACAGTATTCTTTCGAACTCGATAAAATCCTTGGGAGTGATAAAGTTGGGATTGTAAAATAAATTAGGCCTAGCACTTATGGAATTATTAGCGTTAAAACTGATATTAAGCTTATCCGATTTACTTCCTTTCTTGGTCGTTATGACAATCACCCCATTACCTGCCCTTACGCCCCATATTGATGCTGCAGCGGCATCTTTCAACAGCACTATATCGGCAATGTCGTTAGGATTGATCTGACTAAGACTACCTTCAAAAGGAAAGTTATCAACGACTACCAGTGGTTGTTCATTAGCGAATAAGGTACTACGCCCACGTATCTGCAATTCGTCCTGACCTGTGATACCCTGCTTGTTAAATACCAGTCCGCTAGCGATCCCATTTATCTTGTTGATGATATTGGACGATGCACGACTATTAAGCTGTTTATGATCCACGCTATAAAAACTCCCCGTAGCTCTTTCCTTTGGAATGGTCTGATACCCCGTGGATACCACCTCAACTTCTTCTATTGTATTCTCGCTTGGCTGTAATTGTATATTTATAAATGTAGAGGTGTTATCATAGGCAACCCGTTGCTCCTTATATCCGATATGTTTTATAGTTAATACTCCAGTAGGCTTATCTACACTGATCGTAAATCTCCCAGCCTTGTCCGTGCGCAAAGACTGCGTATCCACTGTAATAGATGCTCCTTCGATAGCCTGCCCATCGGCGGCCGAACGCACTTCCCCAACAAGCACCGACTTCGACTGCGTCTGAGCGACCGCCTGCATAAATACAGACTGACTACACAACACACAGAATATTATTATAATATGATATACGTCAATGCGATTCCGCCCAAGCGGAAGAAGCAGTCTATTTATAAGATTAGCTTCAAGATTAGCTTCGCTGAGCCCTTCTGGGGTACTTCTCTCCATTACATTTCGATTTCCGACAGGTCGGAACGCTGCGTAATGACGGAGTGTTTTTGATTGGACACAGCGCTGGCCAGTGGCCACACCTCTCCCACCCCTTAAAAAATTGTTCATTTCTTTAAAGTTCATTAGGTGTGACCCAATGAAGGTGGAATCGATCATATCCTACCGTACCCGATCCTTGATCAGGTCACACGGTTAATAAAATAATATTGAAAGGCAGATGAGGTTTATTAGGTTTTCATATGGGTTCATTAATTGGTGAATTCCCATCTGCACATGAATAAAAACCGACCTGTTAGCTTATAGAAAATCTATATTAATTTTAATATTTCTTTGTAAGCCAATCTTTTTATGCCTATTTTTATGTTGCTACACGTAAAGAATAAGATAAACGACTGCCTTCGGACAGAATACATAAAATCCAAGTCGGAAAAACCAATAGAGAAGTACTGATTATAGACCCAAAAAGGCCCTAATAGGTACTATGCAATAGACCAAGGTCTATACACCCCTTTGTTGGTTTTTAATGTCTTGATACGCTATTCGGGCGGGGCGAATTTGTTCTTTATCAGTACGCGTAGCGCTGGGTAGCAGTATCGACCTTGGGCCGGATGCTGTATACTGGTGATGGTTAATGTTTCTCTTTTTATCATGTTGTTTATAAAATTGGTAACACACTTTAAAGAGTCTCTAGAGAAGAAAGCTATGGCCAATAAAAAAGGAAGGCCCCACTATCTTCCACAGCCACCGAGGTACGACCAAGTAACCAAGACACTGTTTCCGATAGGGAGACCTTCCCCTTCCTTTTGCAAAAATACAAAAAGTATGGGGGTCGGCAAACCCTACGTCTTGTGTCTATTGAATTTGGTCGTTTTCGATGACAAGACTCGATCAGAATAACTGATCTAGAACAAAGATACAAACACAAAATATATTATCAAAATTTAAAATAAAATAAGTGACAATGGTCAACTGGAAAAGTAACCTAGCAAATGCTCTAAAAGAAATAGAAGCTCAAGAACTATCAGCTCGCACCGGTATTCCAATATATACGGTTCGAGCAATAACATCGATGACACATGATCACCTCACTTGTGAGGAGTTCATACTTCTGAAACTTTTTCTTAAAAAAACTCATTTAGAATTGTTAGGAGAGATATTCGGTATAGGCTATTTTGATAGCGTAGAAAAAATTAAAATCCAATCTGGTTTTACAGAGTTGGGACAAATCATATCAAAAAAATATCACTTCGGAAAACTACCAAAAAAAGAACTAGCAAATGCACTCGAAGTTGCACCTACACGAATAGATTATCTACTATTAGAGAAAAAAGGCGCTACTCATCAAGATGATAACATCAGAATAGATGAGATCTCACGATTAGAAAAGGCATTTGGAGAAGAGCTAGGAACTTTATGCTATAAGAAGTTTGGCAAAGTTAAATTGAATAATGACAAAGAATACGAAAAGGCTTTAAAGGAAATTCGAAAATTTAATAACGATGCAAACTCTAGAAGAAAGCCAAAAGAAGATAAAAGTCAGGGGGAATCATAAGACGACGGCGAGCGCCCTATTATAGGTTTAGTCTCCCCTCCGGAGGAAGAGAAGGAATAAAAATAGGTAAGAAAGAGATCGAAATATAGCATATACATAATGAACGAACAGGGAAAATGACAATGGCAATCGACAAAAAATTAGTAGAAAGCATTAAAGCCATAGTTGGTTCTGCGCGAAAAAGTATATCGCAAAAAATCAACCGTGAGCTTGTCTTAACATACTGGAGAATTGGAGAGGAAATCGTTAACACCGAAAATGTAAACAACCTCGACAACAAGACTTCCAGACAGATCATTCTAAACCTTTCAAAACTCCTTACACAAGAAATCGGAAAAGGGTTTTCGCGTTCGAATCTCTTCAATATGCGAAAGTTTTACAAGGAATACCCAGATGTCCAGACAGTGTCTGGACACTTGACATGGTCATTTATATGTGAACCCTGCGCTGGCGCCACAATTTTTGTGGTGGCCCAATAGCCACCCCAGCGACTAAGTCAGCATAATACGTTGTATCTTAGAGCAGATATGAATAGGCGACGGGGTAATATTAGCGAAACGGCAAGCGCCCTATTATAGGTTTGGTGCCACCTCCGGAGGAAGAGAAGGAAGAAAAATAGAAATCATCGAATATCCAAATAGCCACGTTAACCTTTCTTTAATCGTGTCATGTTAGTGGCATTCTATCTACCTGTGGCATAGAATTAAGGAATTATTCTGATTAACCATCTATAACACCGATAAATCGATAATACCTAATAATCTTATTATCTTTGAATTATAAAATTCAACCCTCTGATTCACACAATAACATCAGAAGGCACTTTCTATTTTTAGAACCAATAAATAAAATGAAAATTTAAGGTATCGCATTTTGCGAGACCTTAAATAAACTAAGATACCAATCGCAAATTATGTCAAAATCTATTCAAGAGGTCATAGTCCCTGATGGGATATTATTCGGTAAAATCTATTCTTTACGACATGAAAATATTATGCTGGATAGAGATTTGGCAGACCTGTATGGTGTAAAACCCTTTCGCCTACTCGCGCGAGCGTCCTCGCTCGTGGGTTACATAATATAAAACAGTAAAGGGAATTAATTTGTCGACTCTTCCATAAATCAGAACTAGATAGGTATAGGATAAAGAATAGCCGCTTGGGCATCCCAAACGGCTATTCAATAATTATAACGACAATGACTTATAGAGTGTCGCATCAAATAACCATCAAATAAAAACTATGCCCAAAAGGGAATATACTTTTTAAACTTCCTAGACTTACTATCTGGATCATCTTCCTTAATCAGTCCCCATGTTGATTCTATATTATACAAAGAGACAGCAGATTTAAAATAACCTAAATCATAAATAACATTTATTTAACACTTACCTAACATACATACATAATCTTTGGAAATGCAAACAGACTCTCAGAATCCAGATGTAGATACTGATTCTATAAATCTACTAATACATGGTGAAATCTCGTATGATAGGCTATCGAAAATATTCCACTTAAATTGGAAACGACTTTATCAAACAGCTTATCATCTGCTAAAAGATGATGCTGATGCACAGGATATCGTTCAAGAAGTTTTCATTAGTTTCTGGGATCGCCGCGACGAGTTAAAAATCCAGACCAGCATCGACAATTACCTCTTTGGAGCTGTCCGTTATAAAACCCTCACCCGATTAAAGAACAAATTAAGTTACAACAAGCGAAACATTCCTTTAGAAGATGCCTTAACAGATAGTTTTGTAGAGGCGGTTGATCCTGTACTTGTTCAAGAATTACAGGAGGAAATTGACCAACAGGTCAAACTATTACCCGAAAAAATGCGCCAGGTTTTTTACCTACGTACTGTAGAATGCCTTTCTATTCCGCAAATCGCAGAAAAATTGCTCATCTCGGAAGCTACCGTAAAAAATCATTTGGCCGCCGCCCGGCGCAAACTGCGCACACAATTGGGCGATGCGGCCTATTTAACTATAGCGGTTTTCTTGAACCATTTGTAGGCCGGACATACGTGCACCAATCTTTAACAGATAGGTAACGATTTCATAACACAACCCACTAGTCCTCGTCCTACATTTTCTAGACTTATAAGTAACGAACAGTACTTATATGCGGCGGAAAGAAATTCAGCAAATCGTAGAAAACTACCTTAAAAAGAAAAACACCTTAAAGCAAACGGAGGCGTTGCGACAATGGCTTTTGTTTTTAGTCAAGAAGCCGCTACCGCATAGCCATGAGGAACAGGAAGCTATCCGCGACAATATGTGGTCGCATATTGAGCAAGCTATCCTCTGTACGGAACATAAAGAATCGAAGACAGGGAATCACCGCATCTCGATCTGGAGTGCTACTACCGCGGTGGCGGCTTCGATTCTCCTCACCTTTGGTCTGTACCATTTCTTTCAACCGGAGCGCCTGATCTATCAAACAAGCGCAGGCGAAACGAAGCACATCACACTGGCAGATGGTTCGACCATATTATTGGAGGAGAATTCGCAGGTAGAAGTCGGCTCAGATTTTCAGTCGGATACCGCCCGTATTATTCATTTGGTCTCCGGACAGGTTTTCTTTCAAGTGCAGAAAGATGTATCCCGACCTTTTAGGATTAAAGGTGCAGCGATGCAAACCGAAGTACTTGGAACCTCATTCCGCATTCGTTCTTATGAAAATGAATCGCTCTGGCACATCGCCGTGAAGACTGGGAAGGTGGCCATATCCTCGCCGCATGATCCAAGTAAAAAATATACATTAGTCGCTGCCGACAGTTTGGTGTATAGTAAGACGAACCATCAAGTAACACGATATATACATCCTGCAACCACATCGAAATCTCTATTATTCCACGATGATAACTTCCAAAATATTGCCCAAAAGCTAAAGCAACGCTACGGCATAGATATCATTCTTGAGCCATCTTTAGCAGATGATCACAAGTTTTCGGGCGAATTCACCGCAAAAGATAATATGGGGGACATTTTGGAGATGATTTGCCTGGCTACTGGAACAACCTATCGATATGAAAATGGAAAAATAATTATTCAATCCAAATAACAAACTGGAGAGAGTGGCCGTACCTAGGCTGGATCGCGCGCAAACTATATAATCTAGCCAAATACACCATTTCAATCCTCATTAATCAAACAACAAACATCAATCACAAAAATGAAAAGTTACCTATTGCTGCTTACTGGAGTCTGCCTTTTAGGGGCTGCTCCCACACAAGGTAAGATGCTGATGACCGTCTCAACGCACACCACGCAGGCAGATGGAAGTGCTTTGCTTGTCTCTTTGGAGAATATCGCTAAAAATGCCAACAAACGATTGGTCTATGACAAAGAGATCCTGATCGGAAAAAAAGCCGCGAGCTACGACAAAACGCATTCGTTACCGCGCATAATGGAACAACTGCTACACGGGACGGGGATCGCGTACCAAATCAAAGGCGACATTATTCTGCTACATGCATCGACTGAAAACCTTTCTCCAAAAGTTGAAAAACGAAGCCAATCGCAACAACAAGCGGTACTTCGCGGTATCGTGCGCGACCAACTGACACGCCAGCCTGTATCGGAAGC
>JAITLW010000071.1 GCA_031277715.1 Sphingobacterium sp.
GTGTTCTACTTATTCCATGACATTTTGGTAAAAACCAACATGTTCCTGATTGCAGGACTAATCGGACAACTGAGAGGCAGTATGGATATGAAAAAAAATGGGGGGCTATATGCAGAATACCCAAAACTATCTCTACTTATAGCAATTGTCTTGTTCTCCTTAGTAGGTATTCCGCCACTTTCAGGATTTTGGCCTAAGATATTTTTATTCCAGGAGGCTTTTACGCAAGCCCAGTATGTATTTATAGGAGCTCTGATTGTGGGAAGTTTCGTCACGCTCTATGTTATAGCAAAGATGTGGGCCGAAGTATTCTGGAAGAATGTACCGGATGATGTGATAATAGAAAACAAGTTTGAACCTTTGCCATTGGTCCGCAAGATATTACTTGTCTTACCAATAGGAATGTTGGGTTTGGCAACCCTATACATAGGGTTAAATTCAGAAATAGTTATTCAGTTGGTCGATAAGATTACCGACCAATTAATCAATACACAGCCGTACATAGAAGCGGTATTAGGTAAAGGGAACTAAGCGTATGATTAAGCAGTTTTTAATGAACCTTCTGCTTTCCTTCATTTGGGTAGCATTAACCGGTTCGATGTATTATACCAATTTTTTATTTGGGTTTCTACTCGGCTTTGCTATTTTGTGGATCATGAGCCGAAATGATGGTGACCGTAGGTACTTCTACAAAGTACCTCGCATTGTCAGCTTTGTATTCTATTTTCTCTTTCAAATGATCAAAGCGAATGTGCAGGTTGCTTATGACGTAATGACTCCGCGCTATTTTATGCGTCCAGGAATCGTCAGATACCCGATGAATGCACAGACGGAAATGGAGATCAATCTTTTATCAATGATGATATCGCTTACCCCAGGCACACTGATCTTGGATATTAGTGAAGATAGAAAAACAATGTACATACACGTTATGTACCTCAATGACCCTAAAAAGTTCGTACAAGAGACAAAAACAGGATTAGAACGTAGACTATTAGAAGCTTTAAGATGACATTAGCCACATACTTCGATTATTTTATACTCCCGATCCTCACTATATCGGTGATTTTAGTATTTATCCGACTCGTGAAAGGTCCTAAGGTCGTAGACCGTGTAATCGCGCTTGATTTGATTATCACAATTGGGATTGGAATTATCACAATTTTCACCATAAGGTCTAACCAAAAAGTACTATTGGACGTTGCTATTATCCTAGCTCTTATTGCATTTTTAAGCACTGTAGCTTTTTCGTTTTACATAGAAAAAAGAGAAGATGATTGATATATTAATTGCTATACTAAGCACAATCGGGGCATTAGCTATTTTTTTTGCCTCCCTTGGTATTTTGAGGATGCCTGATTTTTATCTCCGCCTATCGGTCACCGTAAAAGCGGCTACGATGGGGGTTGGTCTACTTTTATTATGTGCAGCTATATTATTCCCTGATATCTCCGTCAGTACAAAGGCAATCGCTATTATCTTCTTTTTGATTATCACTTCTCCTATTGCTGCCCATATGATAGGTCGAGCAGCTTACTTAACGGGCACGCCCTTATGGAAAGGAACTATTATCGACGAATTGGCAGGACAGTATGATAAAGAGACTGGACTTCTCAAAAATGATAAACCAGCTGAGCAAAAAGCAGATAGCGAACAGCCTCAAGGACAGATAGCAGAGAGCGAAGAAGAAACAAAGTAAAACCCTGTTACTACTTATTTTCTAAACGATTTCGATTTTTGGACCGTGCTAATCCGGCCTTTAGAAGAGGATATAGAAATACGGCTCCTAATATGATTACAGCACCAAAATAAAAGCCTATACTCATGGTCTCTTTATGCCCTAAAATCACAATAGCGAGCAGAATGCCATATACGGGCTCCAGATTGGTCGTCAGTGCTACGGTAAACGCACTTAATTCCTTCATTACAGCTACTCCTAAGACATAGGCAAATGCTGTACAGATGCTTCCAAGCAACAATAGATAAACCCAATCGGTAGACGAAAGAACCATCTCCGCTGTAAACTGTCCTGAAAATAACATAATGATTGAAACGCCTATAAAAGCGCCTATCATCTCATAAAAGGTAATAATCGTCGGGCTATCCTGCTTCACCATCTTGGCATTGAGAATAGAGAATAGGCTCGCACATAAGGCAGCTGACAATCCAAAGATGATACCCTGCCAATATTGAAACTCAAACTTAAAAATAAGGTAGATACCAAATATGATAACCAAACCAACAACAACATCTCCTATCGCTATAGTTTTACGGTTAAATAGAGGCTCTAAGATAGCTGTAAACAAGGTGAGAGAAGACAACGTAACCAGAGTAACAGAGACTGTTGATATCTTAATCGCGTGAAAGAAGCATACCCAATGTAAGCCCACAATTATGCCTACCCCTAGAAACCGCAACATTTTACCCCAAGGCACCACAACCTTCTGTTTACTTAACTTAAAATATACGAACAATGTGAGTGCAGCAATCAATACCCTGTACCAGACCAGATGAAGGGCCGACACGGTAATCAGATCTCCTAGCACACCTGTAAAGCCCCATATAAGGACCGTAAAATGCAAAACAAGCAGGTTTCGATAACGTCTTATGAACTCCATATAATTAGGTCAGCTTATTTCGGCGCTTTTTTCAACAACACAAGTGCCAACAGTAAGAATGTAACACTCGGGATCAATACCGCGATCAAAGGAGGAAGCCCACCTTTCAAAGCAAACATTGTCGAAAACTGATTAAAAACCAAAAAAGTAAAACTCAGACCGATACCAAGTCCTAGGCTCAAGCCTATTCCCCCACGAACTTTTTTAGAAGAAAGAGCAACCCCCATCAGCGTCAAAATAAAGGCAGCAAAAGGGTGTACTATACGCTTATATTTCTCCAGCAACAGGTCATTCATCATCCCCGTACCACGAGTTTCTTCTTTACGAATCCGCTCATTGAGTTCATCTGTCCCCATCGCCGTAAAAATATTATCATACGTTTCAAAATCCTGAGGCTTCATATCCAGCGTAGTGTCCCTTTTTTCTCCCTTCAACATCTCTTCGCTTAGACCATTGATAATACGATTTGTATAGTTTTCAATACGCCATTTGGTCGTTACCGAATCCCAGACCACACGATCAGCCATCAGCTTTTCCTTCAACTCCCTACCATCAAATTTCTCCATCACGAATCCCGTACCGGTAGCTCTTTGTGTATCGAAGTTATCAATATACACATAGGTATTACTATCAATCTGCATATGGGTAGACGATGTCGTCGTATTCACCTTATGCGGTTTTACATAGACATTTTCAAACTGAACTTTGATCTTATTGGTAACGGGCAATATATAGAGATTAGAAACCAATGAAAATGTAAAAATCAGTGATGCTGCGATCATATAGGGACGCAGCAACCTATTAAAACTCATTCCGCCGTTCAGGATGGGAACAATCTCCGTCTGATCTGCCATCTTTGATGTAAAAAAGATTACAGCAATGAAATTAATCAGCGGAGTAAGCATATTAAGAAAAAAAGGCACCGAACCCAACGCATAATACTGAAATAGAACCTGCGTAAAGGAAGCCTTATATTTCAAGAAGTCATCCAGCTTTTCAGAAACATCAAATATCACGATAACCACGATAAAAATACCTACTGTAAACAAGAAGGTCGTAAGGTATTTACTGATAATGTAACGGTCAATGATATTCATTTCTCAAAGTAAAAATTAAAAAAGCAAAAGTCAAAAAAATCTATGGCCAACACTTACAACCGTTGCCCTAAGACTTTTACCATCTTTTCCTTCCACTCATAAAATGTGCCATCTATTATCTTTTCACGGGCTTGCTTTACCAACCACAGGTAGAAATGTAGATTATGCAGTGAAGCGATCTGGGCGCCCAGGATTTCCTGCGACCGGATTAAATGTCTAAGGTAAGCCTTGGTATAGAACTGATCCATCATCAAATCAGACTCTGCTTCGATTGGCGAGAAATCTGCTTTCCACTTTTCATTCTTTATATTGATAATTCCATTTCTCGTAAAAAGCATACCATTACGCGCATTCCGTGTTGGCATTACACAGTCGAACATATCAATACCGAGTGCTATATTTTCCAGGATATTAATTGGAGTACCAACTCCCATCAAGTACCTTGGTTTCTCTTTTGGCAAAATAGCAGTTACGACTTCAGTCATCGCATACATTTCTTCAGCAGGCTCTCCCACGGATAGTCCTCCGATTGCATTACCTTCCCGTTCGAAAGAGGCAATTACTTCTGCAGATTTGGCACGTAAGTCCTTATAAACAGACCCCTGCACTATCGGGAACAAAGTCTGATCATATCCATACAATGGTTCGGTACTATCAAAACGATTACAACATCTTTTCAACCAACGGTGTGTCATATCCAAAGAGCGACGCGCATAATTGTAATCACATGGATAAGGCGTACATTCATCAAACGCCATAATAATATCAGCACCGATGACACGTTGTGTATCCATCACATTCTCTGGTGTAAATAAATGCTTTGAGCCATCCACATGCGAACGGAAAGTAACACCTTCTTCTCTAATCTTACGCACTTCAGTCAATGAATATACCTGATAACCTCCTGAATCGGTAAGAATGGGCTTGTCCCAACCATTGAACTTGTGCAGACCACCGGCTTTTTGCAACACATCCAACCCGGGTCTGAGGTAGAGATGATACGTATTTCCCAATATAATCTGGGCCTGGATATCATTTACCAGTTCATGTTGATGAACGGCCTTAACAGTTCCTGCCGTACCAACAGGCATAAAAATAGGGGTTTCGATTTTTCCGTGAGCAGTCTCCATCACTCCCGCACGTGCCTGGGAAAGTTTATCTTGAGCTTGAAGCGTAAATTTCATATATATTAAATTTGATTTTTCAATGGTCATCCACCAGCTGGCAGATCCAAATATTCATACCTGTTTGTACAGTGTGTACTACATGGATATTTCATATTATAAGCTGACCTTTGATAGTCGTATTGGAATATTCTAAATCCACTGCAAAAATACTATAAAATTTCAACCCGACGACACCTTTGCTATTTAATTAGCAATTCTTAACTACTAATGTTATAACTATTAAAAAGAACGCCTTATCTTTGAGTCTTCATATGGATTTTTACAACTACATCATTCCAAATATCGCCTATATAACTTATGGAGTCTTAGGTGTCCTGTTATTGTTTCAACTCTACTACATTTTATTCGTGTACAGCAAATTAGCCGTACACAAAGTAAAAAGCTATAAGGAGGCTGAAGCCCTCCCCCCATTATCAGTAATCATCTGTGCACACAACGAACAACACAATCTAGAGGTATTTCTGCCTAAGATCTTGTCTCAGGATTATCCGCAATACGAAGTCATCGTAGTCGACGACTATTCCAGCGACGATAGTCAATGGACATTACAAGCGTTTAAGGCAGAGCACCCCCACCTTCGTATCGTAGAGATCAAAGAACACATCCAGCTCAAGCACAGTAAAAAATTTGCTTTAACATTAGGCATTAAAGCGGCTAAATACGAACACTTGGTAATGGCTGATGCCGATTGTGAGCCACAATCTAATGAATGGCTCAAAGAGATTGGAGGTGCGTACAATTCTTCTAAAGAAATCATATTAGGCTACTCGCCCTATTTTAAAAAGAAAGGCTTTCTCAACAAGCTGATCCGGTTCGAAACGACACATACGGCGATGAGCTACCTTTCCTATGCCTTAAAAGGCGATCCCTATATGGGGGTAGGCCGAAACCTTTCCTACTTAAAAAGTTTATTTTTCAAAGGTAAAGGGTTCAATGCCCATATGCATATCAAATCGGGAGATGATGATCTATTTGTAAACCAAAATGCTACAGCTCGGAATACCCGAATTGCCATAGCCCCGGATGCCCACATGTATTCTGTTCCAAAAGAAAGCTGGAGTTCCTACTACAAGCAAAAAGCCAGACATTCAGGAGCTTCTGTAGCCTATAAGAGCAGGCATCAGTTTATGTTGGCCACGCAACTTGTTACAGCTTTTCTTTTTTACGTTGTACTTTTCCTGGCACTCGCCCTTTTTCCTTCATTATGGTATATTGGTGTGGGCGTTTTTTTCTTGCGATATCTATGTCAATTCATCGTCTTCCGTCCAATATTCCTCAAACTTAAAGTCAAAGATTTACTCTTTTGGCTACCGATATTAGATCTGTTCTTTTATTTCTATATCTGCTTAAATGGACTGTTCAACAGAAAGAAGAAACAAAAATCTTGGTAATATTTTAAAACATTTTAGTACGAACAACGTATTATATAACACCCTATAACTTTAGTAAAACGTGAATCCAACAGTAGACATCATATTCAAATATTTCCCAAATCTCACAGCAACCCAAAAATCACAATTTGAAAAGCTTGCAGAAGTATATCCTTTTTGGAACGATCAGATCAATGTGATTTCCCGCAAGGATATTGAAAGCCTATACCTTAAGCATGTATTACACTCGCTAGCTATTGCAAAGTTTGTACAAGAGTTTGCGCCAGGTACACGGATCCTAGATGTCGGAACTGGCGGTGGCTTTCCCGGCATACCGTTAGCCATCTTATTTCCAGAAGTTCAATTTCATCTAGTAGACTCCATAGGCAAAAAAATAAAAGTAGTACGGGGCGTCGCGGAAGCTATCGGATTGACAAATGTCGAGGCTGACCATATTCGTGCAGAGCAACTAGACTACACCTATGATTTTGTCGTCTCTAGAGCAGTGACGAGATTAGGCGATTTCGCACCTTGGATTAGAAACAAGTTTGAGAAAAAGGATAAAAATGGAATACCTAACGGCATTCTTTACCTTAAAGGCGGAGATCTGAAAGAAGAAATCAAAGAGTCGAAATTGAAAGCGGAATTACATCCTTTGACCTCCTATTTCGACGAAGACTTTTTTGACACCAAATACGTCGTATACGTACCGATGTAACCGTCGGTTTTTGAAATACTCCAGGAGTTTTTTGTAGCAAAGCTCCTGGAATATCAAGTTGTCTTTGAACTAACTCCCGAGTTCCTCGATTATTTTGCTACCTATCAGGTTAATTTCTTCATCCATTCCAAACAAGGGCAACCCCGTCTCAGGGTGCAACTTCAACCAACTGGCTTCTGTATCCTTGATGATCTGAACATATTCTTCTCCATCTTTAAAAATGGTGTAGGTATCTTTTTCATCGGGAAAAACCGAATATGTAATGTCTCCGATCTCTATGTCGAAAGGTTCTTGCATTTCCATGATTTTGCTATTTTTAAACGGCAAAGTTAACAATCTCCATCCAAGTCCAAGCCAAACTCCCCAATAATATGATATTGGATATACATTATATTTTACTTAAGTTTATACACCGATTATGAATATACTTGATAAAATTGCCTTAACAAAAATAAAGGGCATAGGCCCCAAATTGAGCCGTAATCTACTGGAATACTGCGGTTCTGCGGATGCTATATTCAATAACTCAAAAAAGGACCTGCTCTCCATCCCTGGCATAGGTCCCGCTGCCGTTGAAAGCATTCTATCCAAAAGCTATCTTAAAGAAGCCGAAGCGGAATTGGAGTTTATTCAAAAGCATCAGATTGAAGCAATCTGGATAGAAGATAACAACTACCCCAGTAGACTACGCCACTGTGAAGATGCCCCAATCCTATTGTACTATAAAGGCACGGCAGATCTCAACCCTAATCGTGTAGTAAGCATCGTCGGCTCTCGAAACTCGACACATTATGGACAGCGTATCTGCGAAAAGCTCGTCGACCAGCTAGCTGCACTGGATGTTCATATCATCAGCGGACTAGCTTATGGCATCGATGTCTTAGCACACCAGTATGCCGTCAAGCGGCACATTCCCACTATCGGCGTATT
>JAITLW010000189.1 GCA_031277715.1 Sphingobacterium sp.
GGTGGTTTCCTTTTTTGCTTCTGACCCACAATCCAGTAACCGTGAGGGGAAAGATAACCGTAAATTCCATTTGGGAAGCTGGATATTACTGGTCCGTATCGTCATCATTGTACTTGGCTTTTTAATAGCCTTTGCGGCGGTGGGTATTCCCCTCCAACAAATCACCTTAATTGTGGGGGCACTTGGGGTAGGTATCGGCTTTGGCCTCCAGACCTTAGTCAATAACCTAGTGAGCGGGTTAATTATTGCCTTTGAAAAGCCCGTCAACGTCGATGATCTAATCGATATCAATGGACAATCGGGTAAGGTGAAATCCATAGGTTTTAGAAGCAGTGTCATCGCTACCCCAGAAGGAGCCGATTTGGTGATACCAAACGGTGATCTACTCAATTCGCATGTCATCAACTGGACCATGGGGGGCTTTAGAAAACGAATCCATCTTCCCCTAGCTATACGTTATGGTACAGACTTGGATTTGACAAAACAGATCCTTACAGAGCTATTGAACAATCACACAGAAGTACTACCTAGCCCAGCACCGTGGGTATTATTTGGAGAGGTATCTGCACAATCGGTACATATAGAGCTTTATTTTTGGACAAAAACTTTCAAAGATACTGTACAAGTCAAAAGTGCGGTCATAACGGATATTGCACATATTTTTGACGAGAAAGACATTGCATTTGCTATCCCTATGCAGGAGGTCGTACAGCATAAGATACCCACGGATAAGAAGTGATCAAAGTCTTGTAAAAATAAAGGCCGGCTTAAATCTAAAGCCGGCCTTTATAGTCATTAACTGACAGGCGCAGTACCATGACTGAGCCTGACAACATAACTTTCAAGTGCTATTCCAAAAGTTGTCTGATAACCGGCACTTACCTTAGCAATCATCTCATCCACAAACGAAGTCTTGACAAGATTCAGTGTACAGCCACCAAAACCACCGCCCATCATTCGTGCTCCTAAGACCTCAGGAAAGTCTTGAACAGCATCAACAAGATAATCCAACTCTTCGCAACTGACCTGGTACATTTCCTTCAGTCCTTGGTGAGTGGCATACATTTCCTTTCCTACTGCTTCAAGATTACCCGCTTGCAGAAAGTCACAAACCATTGACACCCGCTGTATTTCTTCGATTACGAAGCGTGCCTTGATATAAGATTGTTCTTTTTGATCAGGTACAGCATCATTCAGCATCTCTACAGAAGCATCACGTAAGCTCTGGACATGAGGATAGCGTACCTGCAATCGGGCAACAGCGCTTTCACATTGAGCACGCCTGTCATTGTAAGCTGTCGAAGCTAAAGAATGACTCACTTTTGTATTCAAAAGGACAAATTCGTAGGCTCCTAATTCTAAGGGAAAATATGTGTAGTCTAAACTTCTACAATCCAATTTCATTACTTTATTCTCGATGCCATGCAGCGAAGCAAACTGATCCATAATACCGCAACGTACACCTATGAACTGATGCTCGCATTGTTGACCTATCTTGGCCAATTGCATGCGATTATATTTCAAGTCAAATAACTCGTTCAACCCATACCCTATAGCAGACTCTAGCGCAGCAGAGGAGGACAGTCCCGCTCCGACAGGTATATCTCCATATATTGTCATTTCAAATCCATGCGGAAGTTCCTTTGCCATAAGCTGACAGACACCCAAAACATAACTGGCCCATTGCGCAGACTGCACCTCCAGTCGATCGATCGCACTAACAATCGTCTCCTCAAAATTCACAGAGTACAATTTGATTGTCTTATCCGATCTTTTGGAAATCCCCACGTATACATAACGATCTATTGCACCTGGTAATACGAAACCGTCGTTATAGTCAGTATGCTCGCCTATGATATTGATACGCCCCGGAGACCTATACACCTGAGCTACTTGCCCAAATTGATTAATATGGTTTTCCTTAACTTGATTAACTATAGCATCCATCCTTGTTGTTTTTTATAATGTATCGAAGAAACCTCCTGTAGTGTCTTAGCTGCATGCTCTGGAGTGATATCACGCTGAACATCTGCCAGCATTTCATATCCGACCATAAACTTTTTAACGGTAGCAGAACGTAATAAGGGCGGGTAAAAGTGCATATGCCAATGCCAGCCGTCCTGACCGGAACTATTGACAGCAGCCTGGTGCATACCAGCAGAATAAGGGAACGAAATTTGGAAAAGATTATCATATCGAATCGTCAGCTCTTGGATAACCGCAGCAAGATCGGCAACTTCAGCTGTAGAAAATTCCGCAATGGTCTGCATAGGCCTTTTACTAATTATCATTGTTTCAAATGGCCATTGCGCCCAATAAGGAACTAAACAGACAAAATGCATTCCCTCAATAATCACCCGCTCCTTCTTTTGAAGTTCTGCTTCAAGATAATCCTTTAACATCGTACGCTGATTCTTTTTAAAATAATCACGCTGCCTAATACCTTCTGCCTGAATGGAAGATGGGATACTTTGTTGTGCCCAGATCTGTCCATGTGGATGGGGATTACTACATCCCATAATAGCACCTTTATTTTCAAAAATCTGAATATACTTGATCCATGGTTTCGCCGACAGGGTCTTAAATTCCTGTTGCCAAACTGCAACAACTTTGACCAAATCCTCCAACTCCATCTCGGCTAAGGTAAGATCATGCCGTGGGCTAAAACTAATCACTTTGCAAATGCCACGCTCAGCACTTGTAATAAACAAGTCGTTTTCATTAATATGAAAGCTATTTTCTTGATCCAACAAGGCAGAAAAGTCATTAACAAAAACGAAGCTATCTGAATAATTAGGATTGGTCTGTCCTTCGGCCCTTTGATTCCCGGGGCAGAGGTAGCAATCCGGTTGATAACTCGCTCGTGGAGTCTCGACATTCTTTTCGACCTGCCCCTGCCAGGGACGTTTACTACGATGGGGAGATACCAATACCCGATTGCCAGTAAGGATATCGATTCGGATATGCGGATTATTACTTAAGTCAAAACTCATAGGTATTATCTGTATAATTCTATTAAATATAGAATTAAATAACAACTCTTTTGGATACAATTCGTTCTTCTTCACCCATCTCTTGTACCTGCAATTACTTTTATATCAGAACCTAAGCCAGAGCATAAAAACAGAAAGGGAGACCTATAGGTCTCCCTTTCTATTTTTCGCTATTTTACCAACACATGTTTGACCTTAATCTAATAGTTCGGCGAGCTTTTTCTCTAGTTTTTCTCCTCTTAAATTGACCGCGACAATTTTTCCATCGGGTCCTATCAAATAATTTTGTGGAATGCCACGTACACCGTATAATTGCGCTGCAGCATTCTTCCAACCCATAAGATCTGATACTTGTGTCCATTCCAGTTGGTCTTCCGCGATTGCTTTTAACCAATTATCCTTTTTACCAGGATTATCCAATGACACCCCCAATACGGTAAAGTTTTTGTTTTTATAACCATGATAAGCTTTTACGACGTGTGGGTTTTCTGCCCTGCAAGGTCCACACCAGGAGGCCCAAAAATCCAAAAGAACATACTGTCCTCTAAAATCCGATAATTTTATAGGCTTATCATTCACATCATTTTGGATAAAATCGGGAGCCATAACGCCTATAGCTGTCTTTTTAGCTGATTCGATGCGTTTAGCAAAACTCTGACCTACTTCGGTCTGTCTCACCCATTCAGGAAATTTAAGGAAAGTTTTTTCTTCCGTATAGCCATCCATGTCCAATCCTGTAATCTCCTGCAGTGCTAACAAACTAACATAAGAATTTGGATGCTGCGAAATGTAGGCCCGCTGTATGGTTTCTTTTTGTTTTTCTAAAACGTCAAACTTTTCGGAAAGAGATTTTGAGAAGCCATTTTTACGTTGCTCTTCGCTTGACGCAGCCCATTCCTTCTCCAAGTTTTCCATCGTCTCTTCCTGTGTAGCGAAAAGCTCATTGTATTTCAGATACTCTACAGACAGAGGTGAACCTGAAAGCTTGGCAGACTTTAGCGAATCTGTGACAACAAGGGTATGTTTCCCTTTGTCTAGCAATAATCTATAACTATCGTAGAAATAACTTCCCTTCTCCGCAGGAAAACTCAACGTCATTACCGTAGGACTGCTAATTATCCCTTTAAATTGAAATTTGCCGTTCTTTACCATGGCACTATCTCGCTGATGCCCCTCCGTATTACGATACGACATGTATACTTTCTCTTTTCCTTTACCGTTCTTGACCGATCCCTCTATGCTATAGTTATTTTGTTGTGCCAGTAACACGAGAGGGCTCAACAGCAACATTGTTATAATTGTTTTTTTCATCGAAATATTTTCTTAATTAAATGAAGAAGCTATCTTTTGCTGTTATAGCTCAGATAGCTTCAAACACAAAAACACACTAATATTTTGCAGGCAGATAAGGTGTATTGTTTTCTTTCAGCCCCCAACTTGGATTCAACAGAATTGTTGGATTATTGATTTCTAAAGTAAAGTATTTCGATTTTACATCGGCAGAATAGGTTTTACCATCCAGTGTATGCGATATTTTCGTTTTACACCATGGTTTTCCTGTATCCAAAGCCAATCTCTTTATATCAAATACTCTTTGAAACGTACCTAGAGGCATCTCACGACGACGTTCTTTTAGAATCTCTTCCAAAAGCTGATCCTGACTCATACCTCCACCATTTAAAAGCTCTGTATTAGTACCTTCGTAGCGGAACTTGCGCAATAGATTCAGATCGGCAAGAGCGGTAGCCAACTTATTCAACCGTGCATTGGCTTCTGCTTTCATCAATAACAAATCTGGATAAGTAAGCCCTGCATTCGCTGTCATCTTATTATCTCTATAATAATACGTACGGATACCATCATCATGCTTAACTCCTCCTACCACGATGCCATAACCTAGTCTTTTCAATCCAAACAAAATATACCTACGATCCTTAGTTTGATCAAAAAGATCTAAAAACTCATCGGATGGATAGTTACTCCAGCTCGTTGCTGCAGTTCTAAAGAATAAAGACTCTTTATTGTTTGTCTGCTTAATCAAATTATCTGTTCCAATTAGTTCTAAAGTAACCTCTGGGCTCGTTCCTGGTGTAGGATTAGTTCCAGCATTGGGCTTATAATAGAATTGATTAAGGTTATAGATCATATTATTAACGCTCCCTTTTGCAGTGAGCGACAGCTTCCATCCTTCTTCAGCATGTTCGGACATCTTCACCCAATCCCTCTTATACATATAGAATTGAGCCAATAACCCATGCACAGCCGGTCGGCTCGCTCGGCTAGGATGTCCCACACTCATGGGTGCATCCAATGCTCCCAGTAGATCAGCCTCAACCTTATCCATCAATTCTTTGGTTGTAGATAGGTCAGGATTAGCAATACCAGGAGAACTTGCAGTCCGATAGGGTATCACTCGCTGATCATTTGCTGAAGCAGGATCGTACATAGGGCCATATCCTAATCCTCCGACCATATACGACCAAGCACGGCCTGCTCGCGCTTGAGCGACTAGAATTTTCCCTAAATCACTGTTCTGCGCTTCTAGACTATTCACTTCATCCACTACCAAATTAAGAAGAGCTGTAGCTTTATAAATCCCCCAGTCCCATGTATGTTGAGGATTTATAGGGTTCATATAGGGATGATAATAAACATAAGCCGCATAACGGTCTACATTGGGGTGTGTACTGGTGTACAAGTATTTCTCTTGATTAAGAGAAATATGCAGATTATCACCCAAGAAAGCGTAAAAACATCCTAAGTTATTATCCATGAAATGAAAATCTACGGTTCCTGGATTATTCAGGATATTTTCTAGATCCTCGACTTTTTCTGGTATTAGTTTTCCAATGGGTTTGAAATCTAAAAACTTATTACATCCGGTAGTGCTCAACAATCCGCTCAGTAATAATATATATGTTATCCGTTTCATAAAATAAGTTCTTTAGTTATCTATTAGAAATTGACACGTAATCCGATAAACATTTCCCGAGGCCGAGGTAGGGACGTAAATCCTTGCTCTGACGTCGAAGAAACTCCGCCAGTCTCGTTTACCTCAGCTGTCTCTGGATCAATATCCACTCCTTTTGCTGTGATTAACAACAGATTTCTACCTTGTACATACACTTGCGCATTTGCTATCTTAAAGCGTTTAGTAAATTTGCTCAAATCATAAGACAGCGTCACATCACGTAGTTTAGCATAACTTGCATTGCCTACCAGTTTGTCAATATAAGGGAAATCAAACATATCCATGTTCCAGTCCTGTAGAACCGGATATATCGTATTTGCTTCATCGCCAGGTTTACGCCAACGCTCACTCACATGTCTATTCATGGTATTTGAACCTAAAAATGCGTCTTTTCTATATTTATGTCCCAGCTTGGCAATAAACATAAAAGAAAGATTGAAATCCTGGTATTTAACTCTATTAGTTAATGCCAAATCCCATTTCGGCCGGAATGTCCCCTGATAGATTAGATCTTTTATTTCTGCATTTGCAATGAGTACCTTTTCATTTTCCTTATTGTAGACCTGCGTCTGACCGCGGTCATTAAGGCCTGCAAAACGATAACCGAAAAGAGCATCCGCTGGAGAGCCTTCAATCAAGATTCCCATAGCATCCGTATAATAAGATGTATATGGTCGTGTCACATTATAATGATGTACCGTATTCGAATTGAACGCGATATTAGGTGACACAATCCATTTCCAGTCTTTTCCGTCTAATACATTAATATTCATAGTTAATTCAAGGCCTCTATTACTCATCTCCCCTACATTACGAACGACAGAAGTGTAACCGACAGTCTGATCTACGGCATCTTCAGCTAATAGATCTTCACTACGCTTGTTGTAATAATCCAAAGACCCCTCTACACGATTATTGAATAAACCAAAATCAATCCCGACATTAGTAATTCCTGTCTTTTCCCAACGTAGCTGGTCATTAGGGGGAGACTCTACATAATAAGGGATCCCGCCCATTTTAGGAGTGTAATTATAGGACTTCAAGATCAAATAAGGACCATTATTCAATGATATATTACCATTTATACCATAGGATCCCCGTAGATGCAATTTATTAACGACTTCACTATTCCAGAATTTTTCTTTGCTCAATTTATAGGTCCCACCCAAAGACCAAAGTGGTTTATACCTAAACTTTTTATCTGTCCCAAAAAAATTGGTCAAGTCTAAACGCATCGAACCACTTAGAATAAAGCGATCATCATACTCATATGAGCCATTCGCGTACCAAGACACAAAGCGATTGTCGCTATACCTAAATTGGCCATCCGTGATTCCTTTAAACACAGGTGTCATCAACATGTCCGAATTATACATCCTAGCGTTATAGTCTTTTATATTCACGGGAATAAATGATCCGGCAGTGGGATTATATCCGAGACGCGTGGCTAACTCATTACGGTCAAATGTGAGTTTACGCATCTCATTACCTATCAAGGCGTTGACACGATGTTTATAACCTGAAAAATCTTTACTGTAATTAAGCTGGGACCTCAATGTCCAAGATTCATTAAAATCCCGGTTTTCATTGATTACACCTCCGTCAGGGAAATAATGATTAGCGTAATTGGCCTTTGACGTAGCGTCATTGTACGCTATCCGTACATCATATGCTTCTACATCTTGAATTCCTTTGACCAACTTGCTGCCTCTCTCCCAGTTTCCACCGAACTCTGCAGTAAGTCCTGCAAACAAATCAGCACGCACAAATCCCGATATTCTAGTTGAAAAACTATTCTGCGTAAATTTTCTCTTGTTGAGATCGTCAATAGGATAATAATCCCAGTTCTTCATCCCAGGTGTATTTTTGTAGGTATCAATTTTATACTGACTTAACCCCCAAAGTGGAAGCTGATTACCTGCCTCATCCCACAATTGTGTATAGGGTTGCAACAGAGACTCGCTATTGAAATCTGTTATTGTCGAAAAATGCATTCCCTGATATTCAGGACCATAAATCGTATTGACCAACATCCAGCTCGAATTAGCCTTATTCAACGTCAGGTTTGCCGCCGCTCCTAGAGTTAAGAACGAAAGTGGTTTCCATTCATTTTTAAGGTCAAAAATAAAACGCTTATTGTCATTGTTCAGCATATTTTGCTGGGTGTTTTGATAATTGACAGCTACATTATAATTATATTCTTCTGTCCCTCCAGTGATCCCTATATTATGCTGATGACTGATTTCGTTACGGAAGAAAGCCTTTTCGATTTGCCCCATACCATCGATTTTCTTCAAGCCTTCAATCTCTGCCATTGCAGCCTCCTGGGTGATTTCGCCATCTCTAGCTTGCATCAGGAGATAGGTAACACGACTC
>JAITLW010000202.1 GCA_031277715.1 Sphingobacterium sp.
TTTCTACTTTTGTGGCGGAGAGCTGGCAGAGTGGTCGAATGCGGCGGTCTTGAAAACCGTTAACTGTCACAGGTTCGGGGGTTCGAATCCCTCGCTCTCCGCAGAAAAACCTTCATCGAAAGATGGAGGTTTTTACGTTTAGAGGGATGAGAACCAGAAGGGATGGACGGGGTTCGATTCTTGAAGGTTCAAGATAGTGTTTGGGCATCGTGGGACTGAACCAATCCCTCGCTCTCCGCCAAACAAACACAAAGCCTGACATTAGTCAGGTTTTGTCGTTTTATAGCTTTTTGGCAAACGCAGTTTGAAAAAAAAGAGGAAAACGACAAAAGAAATGAGCAGAGCGAGTGCTTTGGGTTTATTTGAAGCCACCCCCAATTAGGGATGACCGCAGGTAATCCCTCGCTCTCCGCAGAAAGAAACTTATCTAACCAGTGCCAATTGCAACTATAACTTTCTCTTTCCCCTTTTCTTTTTGGAAGCAATTCAAGATAACATCATCTTCCTAATACGAGGAAATAGCTTTTTAACACAGATATGAAACTTCTTATCTTACAAATATTAGTTTATAGTGATATACGTCAGATGTCTCTGAACCTCCAAAGGGTATAACTATGAAAAATGCTCCATCCACAGAACGTTTCACTAAAACTAAATCATCTTTTTCACTAAGTGAAAACGCGCTAATTTGAGATTCAAAGCCATTAACCAAAATGTAATTATTCCAAAACCAGAATTTAGGTTTTATTTTAAAGAATGAACCTACTCTGTCATATTTTAAAGTACGCTCCTTAATAATTTCTCCAGAAGAGCTCAGTAATTTAGCTTTGAACTTCTTGTCTGAGACTATTTCAATTTTGACTTGATAATCAATCCAGTCGACTCCATCGATATCAAACTTAGGCTCAAAATTCCTCCACAACATATCATATTTATAAGGTCTGTTTTCAGTCGAGTCTACAACAATCCTATTACCGACATAAGATGTCGCATTCTCAAACATATATTCCTTATTAGCTTGTGGAGCATGAAGAGGTGTTTTTTCTTCAATTTCGTGAAGATATTTATCGGATAGTGAGGCACATGATCCGCAATACGATATTATTGTTATTGCTAGTACAAAACCATGAAAATAGTTGGTGATTAATCTATACATAATGTGCTTACGATGGTTAGATTTATAATAGTAATAACCGATTATCATCCGTTTTAACAGAAGCAGAACACCAAACTTTGAAGAATAAAATTGTCACAACCTTATCTTTTATCCTTATCAATGCTTCCAACAATAAAGATACACAAAAACTAACAGTTGGATCAATTGCTAATACCAACATAATTCTCTTCAACGCCTACTTAATTAATGAGTTAATTTCTTAATTTGCAACAAGTCAATCGTAAAAACGAAATGTCCGGTCTTAGCCTCATTTCAAAAAGAATAATTAAATGACCGACCCTATACTAGCGTTATATTTAGATAAATGGAATCTTACACCGGACGGGGCAAGTTTTAGAACCAATTCAAGCTTATTGCAACCCTGTGTTTCTAATGGCTCCAAAGCGATGCTCAAAATTCCTTTTATCGAAGAAGAACTTCGGGCGTCAAAACTTTTGCAGTGGTGGGATGGTAAGGCATCAGCCAAAGTTTTAAACGTAGATGCTAAAGCCATTCTATTGGAAAGAGTAGAAAATGAAGATAATATATCATTGATAAATCTAGTAAAGCAGGGTCAAGACAAAGAAGCCACTAGAATCATTTGCCAGACCGCTAATAAGCTCCATAGTTCTCAAGGAAAAGAATTACCGCCCTTAATTTCTCTAAAGGATTGGTTTGCCTCACTTTTAAACGAAACAAACTTCTCCGATGAAACATTAAAAGAGTGTGCTATAGTAGCTAATAGATTACTTTCCAACCAAACCGAACCCTGTGTGCTTCATGGAGACCTTCACCATGAAAACATCCTTTATTCTGATGTTAATGGTTGGTTAGCAATAGATCCAAAAGCATTATATGGCGATAGAGCCTTCGACTTTGCAAACATACTGTGTAACCCTAATAAGCAAGTCGCTTTAGATAAAGACAGGCTAGTCGGGCAAATAGAGGTAATTTGCCAAGAAACCGATATTGATTTTGACAGAATGCTAGACTGGGTAATCGCATGGGTAGGCTTATCAGCAATCTGGATGGAGGAAGATAATGAAGATGCAGGTTTACCAATACAACTAGCAAAAATTGCGCTGTCATTGAAAAAATAGGCTGTCACCACAGTACGAATAATGAAAGGCCTTACTGCACGATTACTACAGTTCCTTTCCACAAGTTTTACATTACAAAAGTTTATAACCAACATATGATAGATTATAATAACAGGACATTTGTTGCAGTTGCCAATAGTGATAATGGAGAAACATCGGCTGATACTGTATTTCACTACAAGCAAGAAGGAACAATGCTAACAGCGCATTACAAGGGCGGTAAAATCATTTATGGTCATCTCATTGGACTTGTCAACGAAGCTGGGGTTATAGATATGCGCTATCATCAAATAAACAATGAAGGAAAATTGATGACAGGTAAATGTATTTCCCGCCCAGAAATTCTAAAGAATGGAAAAATACGATTGCATGAGGAGTGGCAGTGGACATCAGGCGACCTGTCTTCTGGTCAATCTGTTATCGAAGAGCTATAACCTATAATTAGGTAAATCTACAAGCAATTCACTTTCATTCGTAAGGTCCGGCATTTTTATCGAAGAGAGTTACAGATCCTTCACAAGCAATTCACTTTCATTCGTAGGATCCTACATTTTTATCAAAGAGAGTTACAAATCCTTCACGAACAATTCACTTTCATTCGTAGGGTCCGACAATCTTACAGAAGAGAGTTACAAATCCATCACGAACAATTTACTTTCAGTCGTAAGGTGCGACAATTTCATCGAATAGAGTTACAAACCCTTTACGAACAATTTACTTTCATTCATAAGGTCCGGCATTTTTATCGAAGAGAATTACAAATCCTTCACGAACGATTTACTTTCATTCGTAAGGTCCGGCATTTTTATCGAAGAGAGTTACAAATCCTTCACGAACGATTCACTTTCATTCGTAAGGTCCGGCAATTTCATCGAAGAGAGTTACAAATCCTTCACGAACAATTTACTTTCATTCACGAACAGCACAAAACAAACCTACATCCTGAAAACCAGCTTCAAATGGCACAAACACCTATTTTACATTTATTTTTATTACTAATCAATAAATCAAAGAGGGTAAAATAGTGCCAAAAAATTTTCGGCACTATTCGAATTTTGGCACTATTTTACCCCCTCTATATATATTATTTTGTTATAGTCTCCATAATAACCACCTATCAGAAAAACATCATCAGGTGAATTCACACTCTCGCCCCCCGTCTAGGCCTTTAACGTTATTAATTTTAGCATTTTCCCGATAGTATTGGTTACTTTAGCATTGAAAACTCTAAATCATTACAACATGTGGTGGATTTATGCCTTACTATCGGCTCTTTTTGCATCCCTAACAGCCATTTTTGCAAAGCTAGGTGTCGCCAATATCAGTTCCAACCTTGCCACAGGTATCCGTACCATCATTATTTTAATCTTGGTATGGTCTATTGTATTTTTTAAAGGCGAGGCAAAGGATATCAGTAGCATATCCAAACAAAGTCTTTTCTTTCTGCTGATTTCGGGAATTGCGACTGGACTATCCTGGTTATTTTACTTTAAAGCCTTACAGATTGGGAATGTTTCGCAGGTAGCTCTAGTCGACAAACTTAGCGTTGCCCTGACGATTGTATTGGCCGTCCTATTTCTTAACGAGTCACTTACTTGGAAAACTGCAATCGGTGCCGGACTTATTATTGCAGGAACCTTAGTTATGATCGCAAAATAAGTTACTTTCTTTATACCTCACCCCCTATGACCTCAACACGGATTATAATTAGTGTACTACTTCTCTTCATACTCTGTTTTAAAGCACGCACACAAGAGGCTGACGAAATAAGGCTTGAACAGACCTTTCATAAAGCTCAAGATAAGTACGATGCATTCGAAGCAAAACATAGACGCACTATCAGAGCTAAGAACGTCGATTTATCCTATCTCGAATGGGGCGCTAATACCAATAAAGAATTCGTTTTGGTATGGTTACATGGAAGTTTGAGCAATGCTTATGAACTCGCACCCTATGCCGAAGAGTTTGTTAAAGTGGGCTATCGAGTGCTATCAATTGACCAATATAATTCGGGCAAGACTCTCCTACCTGAATTTGACGCTTCGTTTGACGATCTGTCTGAAGATATCAAAACACTCTTGGACTCTTTACAAATCTCCCAAGTCGTACTAGGTGGTTTTTCGAGAGGTGGCTTCTTGGCTACCAATTTCTACCAACTATATCCTAGCTATGTAAAAGGACTGATTTTGGAAGACGGTGGTTCTGTCGCATTCAGCACCAGCTACCTCAAACTAAACAAAGATGCACTACAACAAAAACTGAAAGACGTAACCCCTCCTGATGAAATCAAGGAGCAGTATTTTGCACAGTACCCTTCCAAGTTTAAAGCCTATCGCAGTCTATACGACTCCGCAGATACAACCAATCAATTCGAAATTCTCAGTTACATCCGACCAATGGGAGAGCAATGGATAACCTATTATGGTCAACCGGAATATTACCATATGCAGGATAGTTTGCATATGGCTGAGGCCATCTTTGATCGTCCAAATGTGAGTAAATACGCATCCTCTATTATCAAGGTCAATCCTCCCGTCATCTTTCAAAACCTAAAGATTCCAGTTCTGATTTTCGATCCTGTATCTACGGATGACCCTATCCCTGTTTACGAAGAGAATAAGAAGCTAGCTGAAAGTCACCCTCAATGGATAACACATATCGTGGTGGAAGGTGTCGCACACAACATTCATTATGCGGAGTCTCAAATCTTCATCAAAGCGATTACAGGCTTTCTAGCCAAGCTTTAAAACGACTATTTTTGAACTATAAGTACCATGAGGCTGTCCCAAAAGGTATGCTGAGACAGCCCCATAGTGCGGGAGTTAATTACCGCTGGTTCTTGTTGATTTTAGATTCGTCGGCCACTCCATCTGCTTACCGTTCTTATCGATCGGCAGTACAATTCTATCCCGAGATACCAGCTCTGGTTCTTCACAGGCTAGGTATGTTAAAATGGCAACGATAATGGCATTTTGCCGAACGTCATCAAACACTATCTTATCATAAGTGTCGCGATTGGTATGCCAAGTCAGTTTACCATAATCCCATGATGTAGACGATAGTCCAAATGCAGGTATGCCTCGTTGCACAAAGGAAGAGTGGTCACTGCCTCCAGTTCCCGGCATTCCCGGGAATGTAGTCTGAATCTCCTTGCGGAACTCTTCGGGTATATACTGTAACCAGCGACTGATGTATTCATACGACTTTTCGAAACCACTGCCTGCAATACGCACAATCCTTCCGGTTCCGTTGTCCTGATTCCATACCACCTGAATATTTTTGGCGATTTCTGGATTATCTTCCACAAATGCAGAAGAGCCGTTCAGCCCTTGTTCCTCACTGCCCCAATTTCCCACCAAGATAGTCCGCTTATTATTCGGATATACCTTCTGTAAGATACGCACTGCTTCCATCATCGTGATTACTCCTGTCGCATTATCGGTTGCTCCTGTTCCGCCATCCCATGAGTCTAAATGCGCCGACAACACCACATACTCATTCGGCTTTTCTTTACCTTTTATCTCAGCAATACTGTTATACGTTTTTGCCGTACCGAGCTCCTTCGAATTACCTTCCAGCAGAACCCTAGGCTTAACTCCTCTCTCAGCCATGCGGTATAGCGTGCCATAGTCTTCCAAAGCGATATTGAACACAGGAATCCGTTTTGACTTGGCGTCAAATATCCGTGTCAATCCAGGTAATTCAGTCCAATACGAGTCCATTACCGCCAGCGCTCCTGCATCCTCAAGAGCCAAAGGCAGGGTACGTCTGCTATACCCCGTATAAGACATACTGAGGTCCCATTTTTTCTGTTGTTCATTTTTTAATCTCTGGTACTTATCATAGCCTTGAGCCGAAGCCGACTCTTTCCAATTCGCATCCGAACGCCCAGATATAGGATTCATACCGATCAAAACAATCTTACCTTTTACCGTCTTTAACCAAGCTTGAAAATCGGTCGCCGAGTTAAAAACTGGCATCGCTACCACTTCGGCTTCTACTCCCTTACTTTTCGTCGCAGGGCTGAATGCCAGTTGGGTACCTTCTAACGACTTCACTCGGGGAAATGTCATGGTAGCCTGCGAAGTACCCCTATCCCATGAACGCCACTCACCATAAACTTCATTACGTGCCACAGCCCCTAGCTCCGTATATGTTTTCACCACCCAGTCGTGCGCCTGTTGCATCTGCGGACTCCCCACCAAACGTGGTCCTATCATATCCACCAGTTCGAAGGCATAGTTCTCCAGATAGGAATTAGTATTCGCTTCCTGAACAATAGCAGAGACAACAGCATTCTTATCCTGTGCAACAGCAGACGCTGTGTAAACAAGCATGCCTGCCAGTCCCAAAGATTTTAAAATTGTATTTTTTCTCATCAGTATATAATTAGCTCATTCTAAATCTACTAAAGATAGTACATAAAATGAACTAAACGATCCAATTAATCCCTATAAAAAAAGGTTTAGAGCAAAGTGCCCTAAACCTTCTTCTTGGTTTTACCTTAATTTATAATTAAACTGTAAAAACGTTTATCTTTTTGCTTTCGCCGTTTTCTTTACCAAGCCCTTCAGCTCTGTTTTCAAACCAGCTATTTCCTTATTTGCAATTTCCAGTAGCTCAGTTTTCTCCTCCAGCTCCCGTTGCATCGTTACAACCCTCAGTTCCAACACACTAATCTTACGTGAATTTGTTCTTCTGACCGTAGTAAGCAAATCTTCTAAGGTATACAGCAGGTACGAACGTAGCCCGACTCTATCGATGTCAAGAGAATAACCATCAGCCTCTTTGCCCCCTTTGCCCTCTTTTTCATACACCAGCCCCATATCCATCAACCATGCTACGCCGTTCTTATCTACCTCTACGTTATTTGCGTTTCTTTTTATCTTGATCGTCTTCTTTCCCCGTTCCAAGTTCTTCGATCTCAAAACCCGGATAATAGGCATAAGGCGGTGCTCCAAGAGTACTAATAGTTGATTAGGAGACTCATTGGTAAGAATCTTTTTTGCAAGTTCTGCCGGCTCACTGCTATTCATGCCGACGAAAAAATTCACCCAGGTACTAGAACATATCTCCTTTTTCGGAGGCATATTCCAGTTAATCCCCATATTACTTTGTATAAAGACCGTTGGATACCACACCAGCCTATCTAAATCTTCACAGGTCTCTTGAAATGTTCTTAAGCTCATTACTATAACTTAACTAATATCTGTTTCTTTTACACTGCTCCGTCTGCTAACAAAATCATTCTAAATATATTCATTTGGATGTATATATAGTTTTGATGTTCAAAACTATCAGTTTTCAACACCCCTTCACGATAATTGTTAACCTCAAGGTTAAAAAAAACTATATATATTGACATTCAGCTCCGTAATGGGGGAAGTCGAATCGGCTTAATCTTTTTTTTCATACCTTTGCAAAAAAAAAGATCATGTTTTTCTATTTAAAAATTAGCTAAATAAATTCTTCCCTGTTATCTCACGATAATAGACCTATGTATTGTTAGAAACCAACTTCTGGTTTCTAGGAGAATTTTATTATCTAATATTTTTAAAATGAAAAATCAAAAAAAGTCATTTATTTGGCTTATTATATTTCTTGTTGGGTTTCCGCAAATCAGTGAAACCATATACACCCCTTCCCTTTCCGAACTTGCAACGCACTATGGTGTCACAGGCAATCAGATCCAACAAACACTCAGTATCTATTTTGCTGGATTTGCGATTGGCGTATTTCTATGGGGGATACTATCTGATTTTATCGGACGAAAATCAGCTATGCTTATCGGTATTGTAATATATATCGCAGGTTCTTTTTTATGCCTACATGCCGTTGATTTTCAAGCATTACTTTTGGCCCGGTTCATACAGGCAGTAGGTGCCTCAGTCGGCTCCAACGTTAGCCAGACCATTCTACGTGATACCTATAGTGATAAAGAGCGTATTGCTGTATTCAGCAAAATATCTGCAGTTTTGGCTTTTTCCCCTGCTATAGGCCCTTTACTAGGTAGTGTTGTAGCCTCGATCTGGGATGTCTCTATGTTGTTCAAACTGTTGATTTTAATAGGCGGTATCGCCCTACTTTGGTCTATCACCGGATTGGTGGAGACCTTAGATTTCGAATCAAAGCCAAAATATGACTTCAAAAAAATCGGTCGAAACATTATTTCAGACCGTTCATTTTGGATTCTTGGCGGTCTCATTGGCACAATCAATGGTGTTATTTTCAGTTATTATGGAGAAGCCCCATTTGTCTTTATCGAGCAACTGAACTTTTCACTGATCGAATACGGATGTATCGGTTTTCTAGTCGCGTTTGCTAGCTTTTGTGGAGCAAAATTCTGTAAACGAATCGTTGCCCGAAAATCGCCCAAATATGTACTCTATTTTGGAAATTTCACATTTCTACTGGGGATTCTGATTTATCTTTTTGCCGTTCTTTTATGTGCAGATTGGAAATTGGTCCTTATCATACTGCTGTTGTTCGCCATATTCGTCATGATGTTTGGCATCACTTGTATGCTTCCCATCTGCCTGAGCAATGCACTAATCCATCACAAAGCATATTTGGGGATAGCTGGAGCCATCCTTGGTTTATATTACTATGCTATAGTCGGAGGAATCACATGGGTGACTAGCTATTTTCACAGTAGCTCACTCCTAGTTTTCCCTATATTGCTGTTATGCTGGTTTACTATCAATACAGGATTAATTAGGTTGAACAACAAATAAATTGATCCCAATCCATTAAGCAGAAATCCCGTCATTCTATAACAGAAAGACGGGATTTTTATTTTTCTATGTTCCGGAATAAACCTTGAGCATATCAATATGCATGATACCATCTTCGTCATAGGGTTCTCCATCTGGAAAAAAGCCAAGCGACTGGTACATCTTCGAAAGATGGTGCTGTGCTCCAATCTTAATATCCACCTTCCCAAAAATCGCATAACAGGCCTTGATAGCCTCGTCTACAATCGTGTTCCCCAAACCTTTTCCTCTAAAATCCGGGTTCACTAAAACCCTTCCCAAAGAAACCTGTTCGTATGATAGCCCTGCAGGCAACACCCTACTATATCCGGCCAAGTGGCCCTCCACATAGAGCAGTACATGATGGGATTTGGGGTCTTTACCATCCGGGTCGAGATAGATACAGTTTTGTTCTACCACAAAAACCTCACTGCGTAGACGCAATACTTCATACAGCTCTATATTTGTCAGTTCATCGAAAAACTTTAGGACCACACTTACCTTCATTACTTCTATTTTGTTTGTTGTACAAATATCCGCTATAGGATTTAAAAGCTATAATTTTCTATTAAAATTACAGGCTCATGTGCAAAATAGGATATGCCTTACCTTGACCATCGCATTCAGAACGGCCTGTCGTACGGAATCCCATATGCTTATAGAAACCTACAGCCTGCGCATTCTGCTCGTTCACATCCACCTTAGACACCTGCAAATTAGCTATTCCATAGGTCACTAACTTTCTCCCAACTCCCTTCCCCCTGCAATCGTTATGGATAAAAAGCATTTCCAAAGAATCGCCTGCAGTACCTATAAATCCCACCAAAACGTCCTCTTCTTCAAAACCCCAGAGGGTCACCTGTTCAAAATAAAAAGGCAATTGCGCTTGGTAATATTCAAAGTCTTCTCTTTTTAGAAAATCATGGGTATGCTCCACAGCACTGGTCCATATTTCTATCATCCGCGGATAATCCGCCTTTTCTATTTTTCTAATCATAGTTCTACATCATAAGAATTGCAAAATTCGTTACTTATGTCGAGGATATACTGAACCTGGGTTAAAAAATACGCTTCCGTATCCTGCTCAAAGCCTGGGGCGTTATTCCCAAATACGACGCAATATCTTTCAACGGGATATAATTCATTGCTTTGCCATATTCTTCCATCATCTGCAGATAATACTGCTCGGGAGAATATTTTATTAGGTCCAGATTGCGTTTCAACAACCTAGCCAATAGTTTAGCGGTCAAATCTCCAAATAAGTCTTTCAGGTTTGGAATTGCCTCATAAAGCTGGAGTGTCTGCTTCCGATTGATACGATAAACTGTACTATCGACCAGCATCTGCACATTAAACGCTGATCTTTCCTGTAATGTAAATGATATATTTGACAGGGAGAATGTTCCTTCTTTGCAGAACCAAAATATTTGCTCCGTCCCCTCATGGTTGCGTGTCCAACATCGTGCTATCCCCTCGGCTATGAAATAACTATAAGGCTCAATCTCCCCTTCCTGAATGAGAAAACTATTCTTTTTGAGACTTATCTCCTCAAAAAAAGAATCGAATAAGCTTGACTCACGAGGCGTGATTATGTGTGAATCCACATGAAACTCTGCAAACAGTTTTTCTAAAAGCATATCCTATTCTTAAATAATTTTCATTGGGTACCCCTACGGAGTTACATTAACAATATTCTTAGACATCACATGCTGTGGCCCCTTTATTCCTACATATATTTTTCCGGCATCGATATACCCGGATCGGAGGTATAAATTATAGGCACCTTCATTGTCCAAATTAACGCCAAAGACGATTTCATTGACCTCGGCAAAGTGAAGCTTAACAAAAGAAGGCAGTAGTAACATTGCTTCCTTTGCTACTCCTTTTCCTTGAAATTGAGGCATAACGGAAAGCGCTCTTAGCAGAATCGATTTCGGATTATCAGTATACATAAAGCGGTCCTCTGAAAGATCTAAAGAAAAAAATCCTGCAGGCTTTTCGTTATAAAGAATACAGTACTGGAAGCGATTTTCTTTGTTCAAAATCAGAGGATCCTTCAAAATCCTTCTTGGCAAATCTGTAAACTGAGCTTGCACTTCGTCCAGTTCGTAAGAGCTGAGGTCGGTAAAATACTTTTCGTGATATAGGGCTATCTTAACCATAATATGATGACCATTTACGTTAGAACAAAGATAAATTCTTTCTTTAAACATATACAGCCACCGTGTATTTCTTTATGCTAGGTGTTGTTTTTAAACACTAATAACCACGTCTTTTTAACTTTTCATATTGTTTAGTGTTGATTTTTTGTCAATATTGTCAAAAAAAAGAATGGAAGCAGTTTTTACACAAGTCTCGGCAGATTGGAATAGAAAACCTTATTTCGATTACTTTTACAATACCATCAAGACCAAGTATAATATCACCCATCATATCGATATCACAGCCTTCCGGGCACAGATAAAGAATAGCAAATTGAAATTCTATCCTTCTTTCCTATATCTCATCATGAAAGCCGTCAATCAAAATGAGGCATTTAGAATGTGTTTTAATGAGGCTGGCAATTTGGGTGTATGGAATTTTGTAAATCCTTCATATACTATCTTTCACGAAGATGACAAAACATTCTCTGATGTATGGAGCGTCTACAAACCTACTTTCAAAGAATTTTATGAAGAAGTAACCACTGACATCGAAAAATATAGGCATGTTAAAAAAATCAAAGCAAGAGAGGGGCGTCCGCCTAATTTTTGCCCTATTTCAGTGCTTCCTTGGTTGAGTTTTGAAAGCTTCAGTCAAGATACTTATCATGAGACTAATTTTCTCTATCCTATTATACGATTTGGAAAATACTATGAGAGAGATTCTCAGTGTCTTATTCCTATTTCGATTTTTGTCAACCACGCCGTTGCTGACGGCTACCATACCTGCAAATTAATCAATGAGATAGAAGCATTGGGCAACGAGATCAACGACTGGATTTAGATTCCTGTTTCACTGCCCAAGCATCATATACATTACCTTTATTGTCTTGAAAAGTAACATTCTGCATAGAAGAATCTGTCACTTTTCTAAACCCTTCAATATCGGGAACATCTATCTTTTTATTTGTGTAATAGACAAACCGGTCATCTTTGCCCACCCGACCATCCAAGAGCTGATAGGTTTTGGGATTGGCTAGCGGTATGACCTCGAGATTATAGTATACGTGCTTTTTGTCTTTGGCTATCAATTCTGTTTTCGTTTTGAACAGCACTTGCAGTGTCTTCGGATCTGCACCAGGTATCGGGCGCCCAAAGAGAAAAACCTCTTCACGGGTTTTCAAAAGGTCATCGTCTACTACCTCAATCGGAAGGCTATTTGGAGAAAGTGGACTTACTATAACTCCCTCTTTTTTAAAAGGCTGAAAATAAAACAGCTTATTACCATCGACTAATACGTATTCCTTGTTTACTATTTCTGCTTCCTTCAACGATTTATCCACCACTAAAAACTGTTCTCCGTTATCGAGATACAGTTTTTCATCATCTTTCATAAAGCGGACATTCAGAATCTGAAAACTTTTGTAATCCACTGAAATAAGACGATTACGGTAATAATAATGATTCCTGTCTTTTGCAAAACCAGTTGCAGGGGCATCTAGTCTTTGAAAAGTAGAAGGGTCGGCTTGTTCGATGATCGACAAAACATCCTCTCCCCTCCTATTAAAATCTATATCTCCACCATGATAACAGTACACATAGGATTTATCTTTGGGGAGTCCATTTGCAATCTGAAAAGACCCTGCATCTATATGTTCCTGTTTACTTCCCCGAAAATATACATGACGGCTATCTTTTCCGTAGGTTTCTGCAAGCGGTTGAAAAGATTTCGGATCGGCATCCATTTTCTTAGAGCCCCTTTCAAAACTATTACCACCTGGAATAAAATAGACACTCCCTTGCTTCACATAATATGATTCTGATTTGCTGGCATCGATCACTTTACCGCAGGAACTACAAGTAACCAACATTACCAACCAATTTATACCGGAGAAAATCTTCTTTCGCATAGTTTTCTAAAATGTATTCTAAAACTAGTGATTCCCCTGTTAAGCATAGCGTATTTTTTACGATTCGTTTTAGGAGGTTTATGATACGGCGAATGCTAGAAAATTCGTTTTACATTACAACACATTTATATTGCTTGTAATAGCAAATTTATGTAGGTTTAGACCGGAATTTTCCGACACAATTAGATAAAAGAACGTACTCGATGGAGAATAAGGATTCTATGAAGGAATTAGCGTCACAGCTACGCTGTCCTTCGGGCCAACAGGCAGAAGCTATCGCTGACAATATGTTTGCTTCTAACCGTCGTATGATTGAACAGGCATTAGAAGACCTGGCATTACAAGAGGACAGCAAGGTACTGGAGATTGGGTTTGGCAACGGAGAGCATATCCATCAGCTTCTGGACACCTCTGATTCGATACAGTACTGGGGGGCAGAGGTATCTCAGTCTATGTTTGACCTTGCTATGGCTAAAAACCAACTCGCTGTTGACAGTAATAGAGTTACCTTTCATCTGGTGGATGGAAGTGGTCTTCTTCCTTTTCCTGACAATCATTTTGACCGTACTTTTTCGGTAAACACCATTTACTTTTGGCCGGACATTGACTTATCCCTACGAGAAATATACCGTACCCTACAAGAGGACGGACTGCTGGTACTTACTTTTGTCGAAAAAGAATTTGGGGCAAAACTTCCTTTTACACAACACGGTTTTTCACTATATACAGACGACGAAATTGCCGAATATCTTTATCAGATTGGATTTAAAGAGATTCAGTCGATGACATACACCGATGATACAACGAGCAAAGATGGTACACCTGTAAAACGGACTTTTCTCACAGTATATGCCGTAAAAAGTGAAAACACCTAATGCTTAGGCTACATAAAACTCAAATGCCGGAACATCATAAGGCCTCCTATTCCAATGGAGACAAAAGGATATCCTTTTTGTAGAGGCATAGCATAGTCATAGCCGACCCTACAGTGGAATAGCCCTTGATACTCAACATACAGGTGTGGGCTTACGCGAAATTGATTATCCATACCTTTATTAAAGTCGAACAGATAGCCGGCCTGTAGATTCGCGGACACCAAAAAATCTTTATATCGATTATCGACAATATACCTTACATAGCCGAGCTGTGGAGCTAAGCCCGAAGGTTGTTTAGGATTTTTACTGGTGTAGTCCACCCCTACCGTAAAATCGTAATTCTTACCCTTATCAAATACAAGGGGCACATTGAGCGAAGCTTGAAACATGGGACGCTTGTCTTGTTTCATCCCCAAGCTAAAGATTTGGGCAGAAGCCCTGGAAATAGAGAATATTCCAAGCAGTAATAAACATAGATAGTATCTGTTCATAAATAAAGACTCTACAATATATATGCCTTAATTCAAGATTGGAGGTTTATTTTAGGGAATATCCGATTACAATCCGAACATTAGTCTATAAAAATTGAACATTCCTTTATCTAAGGAAAGGCTATCTTTGTATACTTCTCGAACAAGGTTACCAAAATACAGTACTATGAAGCTACCCTTTGAATCTTATAATCCAGCTTGGAAAACAACGTTTGAAGGGCTCAAAGAAGAAATCGGGCAAAAATTGACCGAAGTGTCTCCACGTATCGAACATATTGGAAGCACATCTGTAGAGGGACTTTCTGCCAAACCTATCATTGACATTATGGTGGGATTGAGACAGGACAGCGATCTGGATTTAGTCCCCGCATTATTGCGTAGCGGAAAGTATGTCTATTACGAAAGGTATAATGAGGACATGCCTTATCGGCGTTTTTTTGTACGATTGACAGCAAATGTTAAAGAACTCGGACTGATCGAGGTTATCGGAACAGAAGATACGATCCCAGAGCAGATGCATGACCATGATTTGCGCATCGCACATATCCATGTCATTCCTCTGGATTCGGAGCACTGGCTACGGCATATTGCATTTCGTGACTACCTCCGGGTTCATCCCCCTGTTGTACAGGAATACCAAACATTGAAAGAGCGACTAGTACAGCAGGAATGGAAAGATGGCAACGACTATAATGCGGGGAAAGACGTATTTTTAAAAAGAGAAGAACAGAATGCCCTTAAGTGGTATAAAGAATCTGAACATTAATGACACAGGAAAACATACAAATCAACGGAGCAAATTATACGCTCCATATACAATATCAACAGGAAGAAAGCTTACGTTTGGAATTCAACCGAATGACTAATAGCTTTTGGGAATTTGATTTTGAAAACTACTATCAGTCGGGCTATTGGGACGACAGTTGCATTTTATATTCACTCTTCGATGGGGCTAAAATTATATCCCATGCTACGGTCACTCTTTTTGATGCAGAGGTGCTCGGTGAATCAAAAAAACTGTTGCAAATTGGTACGGTAATGACAGACGAACAGTACCAGAAAAGAGGCCTTGGACGCTTTCTAATGGAACGCATACAGGCTGATTTCAACCAAAAGAGTGATGGCATGTTCTTATTTGCCAATGAAACAGTTCTTGATTATTATCCAAAATTCGGTTTGGTTCCAGCCCCGGAATTTATTGCTGTACAGCAGGTGAACAATACCGTATCTGACCAGAAGCTGTCTAGCCGAAAACTGAATCTGGATACTGCCAAGGACTTACATTTATTCGAAGGCTTGGTAGACCGCAATGTTACAAATAGCGCAGTGAGCTGTAAAAGCAAAGGGCTTAGCTTCTTTTACACCTATGCCTATCCAGAAATGGGCTTTAAAGATTCCATCTACTTTATTGAAGCACTAGATTGCGCTGTAGTAGTGGAGCTAGCGGACAGCACCTTGCGTATCATCGAACTTTTTAGCACGAACAAGGTTAATCTACAAGACGTTATTACTGCTTTAGGGGACTTGACGTTTGATAAGGTCTCCTTAGGCTTTACACCTCTTGAAGGGGATTTTGACTTTGAGCCGTGGCAGGATGATGACTTGCACCTTTTTGTTTCTCCAAATTTGAAACAGGCTTTCGAAGAAGGCAAACTTGTCATCCCTTTCTTATCACACACCTAAAATAGACCGAAAATATATGCAAATACGAAAACTAACGAATCAGGATATTCCGGACTTGCTCCTTGCCATCAATGGTTCGTTTGCGGACTATATAGTTCCTTTCCAACTAAACAGCGAACAGCTGGATTTTAAAATGACATCGGAAGACATTCAAATGGACTATTCAGTTGGTGTCTTTGAAGATGGAAAATTAGTCGCGTTCATAATGCATGGCCTACGTCCTATGGGTAATGACTATAAGGTTTACAATGCCGGAACCGGTGTCCTTCCTGATTACCGAGGAAGGGGACTCGTAGGCCAGATGTACGCTCATATCATCCCATTTCTTAAAGCTCAAGGCGTAAAAGAAATGGTCCTCGAGGTTATAGAAAGTAACCGGTCTGCTATCCGTGCGTATGAAAAAGAAGGCTTTACGATAAACCGTAAGCTACTGTGCTTCTCGGGTATGCTGGAGAACACTAATCAGAACAGCATAGCATTACTAAAGCCTTTGTCTTCGCTCCCTTGGGATGCACTATCGGATTTTTGGGATATTACACCGAGCTGGCAAAGTGATATCCGCAGTATGCAACTTGTGCCTCCGTCTATCCTTGGGGCTTTTATCGCAGATGAACTGGTTGGCTATGTTCTTTTTAATACAACAAAAAGAAGGATATACCAACTTGCAGTAAGCCCTAGCCAACGTCATAAAGGCATAGCCCAACAGCTTACCACGGCCGTACAACAGCAGATTCCAGCAGAATCCATACAGGTAAACAATGTGGACGAAGCATCTACGGATCTAGAACTATTCTTTAAAAAACAGGGACTTCAAAATGATATTAATCAATTGGAGATGACCAAAAGTATTTAAGCCAATGATACGATTAGCAGAAGAAAAAGACTATGACCGTATGGTCGATATTTGGTTGGATGCTTCTATCAAAGCGCATCACTTTATCCCGGAGGGGTATTGGAAAGATGGAGCTTCTGAAATGAAGGAAATCTATCTACCTCAAAGTCAATCTTGGGTATATGAGGATGAAAATGGCCTTGTACAGGGATTTGTATCCCTATCGGAAAATCATATTTCAGCTTTGTTCGTGGCTACGAATCAGCAGGGAAATGGCTTAGGCTCCCGCCTATTACGATTTGTCAAAACAAAATCAAGGCAATTGACATTAAATGTATACGCCGAGAACACTTCTGCTGTAGATTTCTACCGGCACCATGGTTTTCAGGTGGATGAGGAGCTGATAGATGAAGCAACTTCGGCCAAAGACCTGAAGATGAGCTGGAATAGTAGTTTATTATAAATAACCGACAACAATGAACGAGTCCCTACAACATTTCTACTTGGATAAAGAGGAGCCAAATAAAGGTTGCCTACTCGCTTTAAGAACGATTATCCTGGGGCAAGATTCCGTTGTCACGGAAACAACTAAATATGGAATGCCTTGTTTTTGTTATAAAAACAAGGCGTTTTGTTATCTCTGGACGGATAAAAAAGAGAATGACCCTTATATATTATTGGTAGAGGGTAAGCTTTTGCAACATCCGCTATTGGAAACAGGTAAGCGTTCGCGGATGAAGATACTCCGCATAAATCCCAACGATGACCTGGACCTGGAAGCTATCACCGAAATCCTTCAGCTAGCTTTGGATCTGTACCGCAACGGAACCATCAAGACCAAAGGTTAAGAATACGCTATTTACTGCCTTACGCCTTCTTTTGTAATCTGGACATACTGAAAACTACCAGTAGCAACAGGATAGCAAAGAAGAGATAACGCCAAGCTAAATCTCTCTGACTGGTCACCTCTCCACTGATGGATACCAACGAGCTGGCTACCGAAGTGATGATATAAACCAAACCTCCCATCAATCCACCTGCAGTCCCTGCATTGGCAGGAAAGAACAACATACTACTGGTGAAAAAGCTAGTGAACAGAACGCCAGAAACAATATGGATTAAAAAGGCAAAACCAACCATGACGTAGATACTCTGATAAATGGAACTGACTGCCAATAGTACTATTATGGCTAAAAGCTGGACCGCTAGGGGCTTCCAGACCCTTTGGTCAAACGCGAGGTCCATACGTTTTTTCGCAATAAATCCCCCTATCCCCCAAGAGAATCCGAGTAGCAGTGTACAGTAGCCAATAGTGACAGAGGTAAAGTGGAAGGTGTTTTCGATGATAAAGGGCCCTGTGATATTAAAGAGCATCACAATCGAGTAACTGATTCCCAGTACGAGGATACCAAGTATAAACAGCTTATTCTGGAGCATCTCCTTATAGACGAAGATATTATCCCGAAAATTAATTCTCTTGGTCTGTGCGATGCTCTCGCCACTGAAGGCCAGTTCAAAAACGAGTAATGCTCCTGCATAAAATGCCAGAAAATAAAAGTTGGCTTTCCAATCAAACATCTTTTCAAGATAGCCTCCTAGGAATGGTGCTAAAATAGGACCACAGGACCATACAATAGTAAAATAGCTGAGGTAGTTTTTAAGCTTTTCTCCTTGATATAAATCTGCAAATAATGCCCGAGTAGCGACTACTAAAATAGATATTGCAACACCTTGAACACCACGTAGTAGACAAATCAGGAATATATTATCCATATAGGTAATCAACAAACTACTCAAAATAAGGATAGTCAACGCGAGCAGTTTTGGCCGGTAACGACCTATACTATCAAGAATACTCCCGATGAAGAGCTGGGAAATACCATAACTCAGCAAATAAGTCGTCAGCGTCAATTGGATATCCCGCTCCGCAACCATTAGATTCTTGGCCATAGCCGGAAAAGAGGGCAAATAGATATCCGTCACAAAACCAGATAAGGGCATGGATATAAATGCCATCAGGGTTACTAGTTTTATCCTACTTTCAGAAGCTTGTCTCAACATATCATTTACTTTACTATGGGACAAAAGTAGAGAGTATCTGCTGTTTCCTAATTTTACCAGACAAAGTAAAAATTACAAAAATCAAAGTTTACTTATTTTCCTGCCGAAATTTAAGGGGCGATACCTGTGCATTTTTCTTGAAAAAATTATTGAAATGTGCCGGTTCCTCAAAGCCCAATGTGTATCCTATTTCAGCAACATTCCAATCGGTATAGGTCAACAGATTTTTTGCTTCTTCAAATACTTTACGCTTTATAATCTGTGTTGTCGTCAGATTGGTCACTGATTTGACGGAGGCATTGAGATGGTTCACATGGACATGCAATCTATTAGCATAGTCTGCGGGTGTACGCAATTCTAACGGGTAAGCAGGAGAATCTAAGGGGAACTGTTTGTGGAGCAGTTCGTCAAATAACCGGTACATACGAACGGGGCCCGACTGATTGTCTACTTCCAAATCCTCGACCCGCCATTCTAAGGCTAAATGTAGTATCGCTGAAAGATTGCTCTTTATCGCATTACATCGAAAAGGATAGCAAGCATTGTTGAGACGATACATATTATTAAACAAGGCTGTCACTAGCGCAAACTGTTCGTCATCCAAAAATATAATAGGCTTACTCCATTCTTTAAATAGAGATGTTTTCTTAAACGGTTCAAAAGCCTGACTACCGGAGAAAAACTCTTGATTGAACAGACAGAAATAGCCTTCCTGCTCGTTGGTATCACAGACCCAGGAATAGGGAATATTCAAGGCTGGCAAAAAAAGCACCGGACGATCTATATACAATTCGTGCTTACCGTATTTAAACCATCCCTTACCAATTATTAAACTGATTTTATAAAAATCTCTACGGCTGTAG
>JAITLW010000259.1 GCA_031277715.1 Sphingobacterium sp.
AACGTATCGGATGGATTAGCAGACTTTGAGGTTCCTCATTTTTTGTTTATTCCATTTATCGAGAATATCATCAAGCATGGAGCACATCATGCGATGAAAAATGGTTTTCACGTAGAAATAAAATTTAGGTATGAAAACGAACAGCTGTATTTTACGTGTATTAATAGTAAGAAAAGAAAATCTAATCCCGAAGATTTTGGTGGGTTGGGATTAAATAACATAAGTCAGCGATTAGATATTATTTATCCAGATGCCTATAATCTACAAGTGGAAGAAAGCGAAGAGGTTTTTAGCGTATTTTTAAGTATTCCGATGGTATAAACGAAATGAGTATAGATAGGCTTAGTATAAAATATATTGTAATAGAAGATGAACCTTTGGCACGCCGGGGCTTGGTTAAGTTGCTCGGTGCGTATGATTATCTAGATTGTATTGGAATGTATAGTAATACAGAAGATGCTAGACTGGTAATGGAACAGCAGAAGCTTGATCTCATTTTTTTGGATATTCATCTGTCTGAAGAGAGCGGTCTAGACTTTGCTAAACTGGTATCTCCTCAGGTTCAGGTTATTTTTACTACTGCTTACGCAGATTATGCTTTGGCAAGTTATGAGCTCAATGCCTTAGACTATTTATTGAAACCTATTTCTGAAGAACGCCTGAAAAAATCTTTAGACAGAGCGGTGAGCTATTTTCAAAATCGAACGATGGGGAAGAAAGAAACGAGCGAATCTGATCATATTTTTGTTAAAGCTGATCGGAAATTATTTCGTTTAGAACTTCATACCATCCAATATATTGAGGCAATGAAAGATTATGTGATGATTCATACCGTTGACAAACGATTGATGGTGGCTATGAATATCAAAACGTTTTTCAATCAGTTGCCCACAAAAGATTTTGTTCGCGTTAATAAATCTTTTGTGGTCAACTTGAATAATATTGAAAGTGTCGACAGTCAATGGGTAACAGTTGCAGGGAAGGAGATCCCTTTAGGGGCGAGCTTTAAAGACGCCCTTTTAGCACGTATTGAAAAACATACTATAAATCGATAGTTTCTTCTGTTTAAACTATATAACATGACTTAGTAGTAGCCAAGTGTTCAGTCAGTAAGGCTTAGTCAACTATTAAACTTTTGCTACTGGTCGTGTATGCACTGAAATAACCTAGCGTATTGGGCTTTATATTAGATGGAGGGTTGCTAGGTGTGATGTTACCTCCGTTCGATTGCCGCATCAGGGTATACCAATAGTTGTGCAGATTGTTATCTATACATTGCATTTCTATTGAAAGGATGTCTCCCATTTTGATATCAACATCTTCGTCAAGGATAATGGAAAGATTGACCTTGTTCCCATTATTAAAATCATCGTTGGCTACAAACATATCGCCTGTTTGTTTATTGTTTACAAAGGCTATAAATCTATAACTGTTTTTTTGGTCAGCGGGATCTTTATAAAACACCTTAACTTTACGCCTTTCCTTATTACCAAAGCTGGTTTTTTCAACCGCTATCGAGTCTAATAGTACTATTTCCGGCATTTTTGATACAGCTGTGTACACCTGCTCATCCACACGTACTTCCATCGTGTAGTTACTGTTGGGGCTTCCTATGAACCCTAGGGCTGTGTATATTCCGTTATCACGCTCTCTAAAGAGATATTCATGTTGCGCGTCATCCCGTACGACTACCAGCGCCTTACTGACTGGAGTCGAGGTGCCAGTCGCTGTTAGGGGAATATTTCTGCTCAGACGGATCTCCTGTAAGGAGTCTTGGTTGTTGATTTTGCCTTCGATAACTAATTTTCCAACAGCATCATTTACTTTGACTTCAATTATTTTTTCACAGGCTGTAAAGAGTGTCAGTATAGAAAGGGTGATAGAGTAGTACATATGTTTTTTCATGTATATATCTTTATTTGTGTTATTTTTTATTGTCCTGGGCAAATCAGCCATGGGAAGGGAGTTTAGAATTTGAAATTCCAGGTTACAGATGGAATAGGAGCCCCAAAAATACTAGTCTGTACCGCCTCCGTGGTATTCGGAATATTTTTACTGTTTCTAAAGTTTATTTGATACGCATCCTTGTGTCCGTAGACGTTATAAACACCAAAAGTCCAACTTGAAATGAAGCCTTTTTTTGTTTTTCCTTCATAGGTTGCAGCAATGTCAAGCCTATGGGTGTCGGGTTGACGGTATGCATTTCTATCTGAATAGGAATAGACCGTGTTTCCGTCTACAGTATATTTTCCAGTGGGGTAGGTGACGGCTTTGCCCGTTCCGTAGATGAAATTACTGGAAAAGGTCCAGTGCTCATTGTATTTGTAGATGCCGACAACGGATAGATCATGTGTCCTGTCGTGGCTGGAAGGAAAATAGTTCCCATTGTTTATACCGTCAAATCTGCGCTCAGTTTTGGATAGGGTATAACCAATCCAGCCATTTAGTTTGCCGTGTTTTTTCTTAAAGAAAAGCTCTGCTCCGTATGCTCGGCCTACCCCATAGAGGAGTTGAGACTCTACATCCTGGTTGACTAATAACTGGGCGGCGTCTTTATAGTCAATTTGGTTTTTCAAATCTTTATAATAGATTTCGGTAGAGAATTCGTAGGTGTTTTCCTTGAAATTTCGGAAGTAGCCTATGGAAAGCTGATCTGCGATTTGAGGTTTGATATTTTCACTGCTCATTACATACAAATCTGTAGGGCTCGAACTTGTCGAGTTGGTCAGCAAATGTATGTTTTGTGTGTTTCTATTGTAAGAGGCTTTTACGGATTGTTGCGGATCGAACATGTAGCTCATACTAAATCGGGGTTCTAGGTTTAAGTAGTTTTTGATAATTTCTCCCGAATTATAAGCTTTAGAACTAACGATGTCGCCTTTGTCATCGTAGCGGGCAAATGTACCTGGACCTACGAGTAGCATGCTACTTAGGCGCATCCCATAAGCCATACTCAATTTATTATTCAAACGCCACTCATCACTCATGTATGTTGCCATTTCATACCCGTAGCGGTGCTCAACTTTTATGGGGTTGAAACTGGAACTGGCCGTCGTTGAAATTTCGCCGGGAGCAATGTCATGACGCACAGCCTGCAGACCAAATTTTAAAGTGTGGTTGTGAGCAACGTAGTATTCAAAGTCTTGTTTTAAATTCAAATCCATTATCCTGGATGTGATTTTGAAACCATCATTACGGTCTAGCCCTTCGATCGAGTAGTTGTATTTGCTGTAGATTAGTGATGTATTAGCGAATAGTTTGCTGTTGAAAATATGGTTGAATCTTAGGGTTCCGGTCGCATTTCCCCAATTTGTTCCGAATATATCCTGAAGTCCAAGTACATCTTTTCCAAAGTAACCCGACAGAAAAATTGCGTTTTTATCGTTAAAACGATAGTTGACTTTAGCATTGATGTCATAAAAGTATAGGGTGCTTTTATTGAGCGTAGAGTCAGGAGATAATTTTAGGAATAAGTCGGCATAGGTACGGCGTGCTGAAACCATAAATGCTCCTTTATCTTTGATTAAAGGACCTTCTATTTTAATTCGTGAAGCAATAAGACCAATTCCTCCTTGGATACTTGTTTTTTTGTTGTTTCCTTCATTCATTTTTACATCCAATACAGAGGATAATCTCCCGCCATATTCTGCAGGCATTCCTCCTTTATAGATATTGACATCTTTAATCGCATCGGAGTTAAAAGTAGAAAAGAACCCTAAGAGATGGGATGAGTTGTATACAGTAGCCTCATCCAATAGGATTAGATTTTGATCAGAGCCACCGCCCCGTACATAGAATCCGGTATTTCCCTCCCCGGAAGTTTTAATCCCGGGCATTAGGGTAACACTTTTTAATATATCTTGCTCTCCCAACACGACGGGAAGTTGGTTGATTTGGGCCATATTGAGTTTTTCGAACCCCATTTGTGGGGAAGATATGTTTTTGTTGTTCTTACGGTTTAACGAGACGACAACTTCATCAATTAATGTTTGGGATTGTAAGGAAAGATGTAGGGAGACATCTTTCTCTAGGGTGATGGTATCTGTGCGTGTTTTATAGCCTATAAAGGAAGCCGTTAAGATATAGCGGCCTTGGGGAGCTGTTATCGAATAGAAACCATAGGCATTACTTAAACCGTTGGTTTGAGCAATTTCTTTCAACTTGACTGTTGCACCAATGAGTGTTTCGCCGGAGGAAGCGTCTGTTATTGTCCCTGATATGGTATATCTTTTTTGAGCATGACACAGTGACGTAATGAAGATAAGGGATAGCAAAATATAAATCCGTTGCATTTTTTAAATTTTGCAACGAAAGTAAATTTTAATGTAAAGCAGTATCTATTTATTATATGAAACACGGGATAAATTATATTAACCCTTAGTTTTGGCCTCTTTTATAACTGTTAGATGCTCCCTGTAAAGATGTTCTTCTTTTG
>JAITLW010000299.1 GCA_031277715.1 Sphingobacterium sp.
CATAGGTTAAAATGTATTATCCGAAATATATAATATATTGACATTCCAATTAGAATCATACCTGTTATTAATAAAAAATTTGAAATAATTTTACTCAATATTGTCTCCATTCTTCTCTCAGCTGAGCATACAAACTGGAATTGAACAAAATCGCTACGCGATGGCCTGCCTAGGCTATAGCATCACAATTCTTAGTTCCTAAAAATATAAAAGCAGTGGAAAACAAATCCTAAAAGTAGTATTGTTAAATCACCACAAAATAACAACTACACAGGAGTATCCCCCACTGCTTATGAAAAGAATACCACCTTTACGCTTGATTCTCAAGCATTTTCACTTTCTACGTGCACCTCCTGATACGGTCAGTAACTAGTTGACCATTTATTTCATGGAGGGCATTATGTACGATAAATATTTAGAACAAATCGCTACTGAAGGTAAACTTCGAAACCTTAAAGAGCGTTCTATTCTCTGTTACCAAAACTATGTTTCATACTTTCTTAGATATGTAAATAAGAACCCTGAAGAACTAACTTGTGAGGATGTTCGTCAGTTTCTTCTTGCTAAAAAAGAGGAAGGTCTTAAAGCATCTACATTAAATTTATACAATTCAGCAATTCGATTTTTCTACCGAAGAGTGCTTAGAATCCTATGGGATGATGTGCTTGTTCCTAGAATGATTCTTGACCCACACCTTCCTACTATTCTGACTCTAGAAGAAGTTAATCGCTTGTTAGATGCCACTTCTGACTTGAAATACCGTGCGATCTTTGCAACAATGTATTCCTCTGGATTACGTGTATCAGAAACCGTTAATCTACATTATGATGACATTTCCCGCTCAAAAATGAGGATTCATGTTCGCAAGACTAAAAATCGTCTTGATCGTTATACCATTCTTTCTCAAAAAAACCTTGAGATTCTTTCAGAGTATTGGTTTTCCAATAATAAACCGAAGGATGTTTTATTTCCTAATAAATGGACAGGGCATCCTATCGGGGTTGGCTCTGTCGGACAAGTTATGCGTAGAAGTGTCATTGGTGCTGGTTTAATCGGTAGAATAACACCACATTCATTACGCCACAGTTTTGCAACTCACTTAATGGAAGCAGGGGTCGAAAGACAAAATATCCAAGCTTTACTTGGCCATCGTGACCCTAAGTCTACTGATATTTACTTGCATGTCAGCAATAAATCTGTAATGGGCATTATCAGTCCCTTTGACAAGAAGGGAGATGAAAATGAGTAATACCACCATTCAAGATATTTTCACTCTATTTTATCCAGACTATCTTGCGAAGTATAATCCTTCTCCAGTACAGAGCAAAGTAGCAATTAATATCATAAACTGTAAGACTGGTGCTTATGGTTCTAACACTAGTGTTTGTACCGACTGTGGCATTATCAAGACGCATTATAATTCATGTCGCAATCGCTGTTGCCCTATGTGTCAAGCACTACCCAAGGAAAAGTGGATGGATCTTCGCAGGGAAGATGTTCTTGACGCCCCTTACTTTCATCTTGTCTTCACGCTACCTGATGAGTTAAATCCTATTATTTATAGTAATCAAAAGACTCTACTTGACATGTTTTACAAATCTGTGTCAAGCTCTTTAGATGAACTTAGCCGTGATACAAAATATCTGGGCGCAAAAATCGGTTATATCAGCATCCTACATACATGGGGTTCGCAGCTAAACTATCATCCACATATTCATGTCATTGTATTAGGAGGCGGGTTAGACCATAAAAATAAATGGCGTGAGCAAGGTAGTGATTTCTTTTTACCTATTAAGGTTCTGTCTAGAGTGTTTCGTGGCAAATATATGGAATCTATCAAATCCTTGTGGAAACAGGAGAAGTTAGAATTCCACGGGAACGCCGTAAAGTACCGTAACCATTATAACTTTAAGGAACTACTCAATCTGTGTTATGAGAAAGAATGGTTTCCTTACTGCAAAAAAACATTTAATGGTGCACAGTCAGTTATCAAATATCTTGGTAAGTATACACATCGGATAGCAATTAGCAATTATCGAATTCTTAGAGTGAACAATAGCACCGTTACTTTCTCGGTGAAGGATTATGATAATCCTGGCACATGGAAGGAGCTAACCATTTCTGGAATAGAGTTTATTCGACGCTTTTTAATGCATGTACCTCCAAAAAGATTCGTCCGAATTCGTCATTACGGATTATTGGCAACCCGGGTTAAAACTAAGAAACTCGCTCATTGTAGAAATCTACTTGGTTGTAAGCAATATCTCTCAAGCCTTAGAGATAAGACCGTTCCAGAGATCATGAAGATTCTTTGGAACTTTGATGTAACATTGTGTAAAGAATGTAACGGACATTTAGTTAAACCACAATTTAAAATTTCTCTTAGGAATTAAGTATAAATGAACTAAATAACTCTCGTAAACCTCTAATCTTCGGAGGCCTATTTGTCATACCAACAAATCTTGTAATGATTGTATTTCAGATTGAGAACTTTCATTCTATCAGCACAACAATTACTAAGTGATAGAATTGAAACTCCATAGGTAACCTAAAAGGGCCGCTTACTTTGTTCAATTAGGCCAAATCGAAAAAGGAGTAAATGAAAGAGCAGTATTTAGAAAATCGGTAGTGCTTTTTCATTTACCCCTTCATCGATTGTATCCTATTGAATTTGCCACTCCATTAAAGAGGAAATGCCCAGAATGTTTTATCTACTTGGATAATGCCAACCTCACCACCCACCTGTATATCCTTACTAGAGCCCAATATCTCAATTTTTTTCAAAGGCTTCTTAACTGTTTTAGATACTATTTTGTTATTTTCTATGGAAGTATAACCGAGAAAAGTGTGTGCTTTTTTACATTTTGTTTTGAAAACTTGGTATTCCGACTTACCTATTTTCTTTATCGCATTATCACTTTGCACCCAAAATATTATGCCTATTATAATAAAAACAAAAGACGGAGAAGTGGCATAAGAAGTAACTCCCATAGTTGCAGTGCCAGCTATACCAATTATGAAAAAGACCACCCATAAATCTTTTCTCTTTTTAAAGTATGATATTACTTTTTCTTCTTGTTCCTTTGATATTTGTATCTTTTCCATTTTACTCTCCTTTTGCAATATCACATAATCTACGTTGACATATCTGACGAAGTAGCTAGTCGTTATACTGTTATTTACGGACACAACTTCAAATTTATCTTGTTCCCGACTATCCAATAATATCATATACATACTAAGAATGGCAAGAAATAGCTGTAAACTTAATTTTTTACACCAGAAAGTTATCAATGACGCTTCGCTTTACAAAAGGTTAGGATTGGGGACGCAGTAGAAGTGGAGCATTAATGACATTTCAATGTCTACTCTGACAGATGATATGGAATTATGTCGCAAAACATGACATTATAAGCAGGAATTATGTCGCAAAACATGATGTTACAAACAGGAATTACGTCGCAAAACACTGTGTTTCAAAGGGGAATTACGTCCCAATGTCTTATATTCTAGGGAATAACCGAATGTATTTTACTTATAACAGCATTACCAACACTAACGTTCCCACCACCAAGCACCCAAGCCCAACAAGGCGCTTTAGGGATTGTTTTTCTTTAAGAATTAGATAAGCAAATAGAATGTTAAACACGATGCTTAATTTATCAATAGGAACAATGGCGCTTACAGGTCCTATCTGTAGGGCGCGGAAGAAAAACAACCACGAGCCTCCTGTTGCCAGTCCTGATAATGCCAAAAACACCCAGCTTTTTCTACTTATCTCCTTGATGCCACCTTGCTTTTTGGTCAGAAATACAATTCCCCAACTGGCAGCAAGGACAACTAC
>JAITLW010000303.1 GCA_031277715.1 Sphingobacterium sp.
CGATATGTCCTTTTGTAGCATCCAGTCCAGGGTGTTTCTTGCCGTCTGCTGGTACATCTTTTGAAGCAACTTTGATATCACCGTCTACAATAACCTGTCCATTGACAGTCACTTTGATCTTATTCCCTTGTATACGGATTTCTTCCTCGTTCCACTCTCCTAAAGGCTTTAAAGAACCTCTTTTCGCAGCAATAATACCATATACTGAACCATGATATTGATAAGGCTTTAGCTTGCTATACACCTCCGCATCATCATCAAGGATTTGGATCTCATGACCTAGATAGGCCGCATCCCCTTCCAAAGGAGTTCTTATCCCTACGCCATTGTTGGCGCCTGCCGTCAATTTAAACTCAAATCGGTAGACAAAATCAGCATACTGCTCTTTCGTATAAATATTCTTTCCAAATTTTGCTAGAGGATTAGAACGCAGGATCCCCTCTTCATTGATCTCATAAGCAGGAGAAGAGGTCCACTTATCCAGATTAGTACCATCAAAAAGCATCTCAAAGCCTTCGGCTTTCTCCTGAGCATTCAAGGAGTAAACCATTTTCCGTGGCAATTCCTTCAAATACACATCCCTATACCACACGCGTGAACCATGCGCCTGCAGTTCGATTTGCTCTGTTGGGAATATAGACTGGTTTCTGTCCCAATAATTTTCCAAAGGAACATTATCCACCACCAATTCTCCATTAAGCCATACCCAGACATTATCGCCTACCATACGGATCTTAAAGTTATTCCATTCGCCCAGCGGATTATCAGCAACCTTTAATGGTTTTGAATTCGATTTATTATTGTAAAGACCACCTGATCCTACTTCTGCACCTACATTGGTTCTGGAAATATCCCAGATTTGTACCTGAGGTGTACCTCTTAAATAGACACCGGCGTCAGGCTCCTTGCCATTTTTATCCAACTTCCAGTCGAGCAACATTTCAAAATCACCATATTGCTTTATGGTAGCGATATTATCTCCATGCCCAGCAAAGACAAGATCACCATCGATAGCAGACCAGCTTTCACGCATTTTCTTATCGGCTTCCAATTGCTTTTGCTCTAACTCTTTCGGACTCATCTTAGCACGCTTGATCGGATTTTCAACCAATCCCTTCCATCCGGTCAGATCTTTACCATTAAAGAGTGCTATGTACCCTTCTTTAGCTGGCATTTCTGTCAGATGGCGCACAATAGCTTCTTTTAAATAGGAGCTCTCGCTTCCGGAAAGGTTATTTTTGGCAGCCTCTAACCAATTACGGACATCTGCTCCCACAAATTCTTTATTATCCATGATGATATTCATCACCACATCCGTAGCTACACTCTTCAGATCCGCATCGTTAAGGTATTTACTCGCAAAAACCAAAGCCGAATACGTGCCTACAGCTTTCATTCCAGAAAGCGCAGCTCTTTTTTGCTCTGTTGTCTGTGCGTAGTCAAAAGCATCCCTTAATAGAAGTGTCTTTTGTTCATTTTTAACGTCGCTAGCGTTCAGCTGTTTGATGAATCCTGCAAAGACATTCTTGAACAAAGCAGGGTCTTTTTCCGTACGTAGCAATGTCGTAAGCCCATCCAGAGAGGATGTATTAGACCAAGCGGCCAGTGCCTGTACCGCATCAGCTTTCAATGGATTATCAGCCCCTAAATAACCGCTAACTGTTTTCAAGGACTCTGCCCCCCCCTCTCCTGCAAACACAGGAAACAACCGCGCAGCAGAAGGCGCTTGTGATCTTGAAATATTGGCCGATAGTCGTTGAATTATAGTCGCCTTATCCTTATTGTTGCGCAGAGCAACAATAGCAGCTTGCTGTGCAGATGCGACTTCAGCTCCTTGAGCAGATCCAAGTACCTTTATAACAGACTCAAAATCTTCATCGTTGACTACATTTGGTAATGCCTTATAAGCAGCAGCACGCACAGTAGGACTTCCCTTCTCTATCAGTGCAAAAACTTCTTTTGAGGAATTTTGGTCCGAGCGCTTAGATAACACATCCAATAACGCAATTTTAGTTTTATCATCTACATTAGGAAGCGCCTTATTTATTTCGGTTACTGTCTGCGCTCCCTTAGCGGTTAATAGAAGCGTCTTCAGCGTTTCAACCTCTGCATCACTACCTGTAGCCAATTGTTTAATAACAAAAGTGGTATTCGTTCCTTTAGTCAATGCAGACAACGTATTATAAGCAGCAATCCGCGCTTCAGGATCTTTCACCCCTTTCAAACTCTTTTCAATCACAGGAATGCTGGCAGTCGCATCTTTCTTTGCCAAAAAGTTCAATACACTTTCCTGTGCCTCTGGAGAGAGCTTGGTCAACGAGGATGCAATTTTCTTAATATCCGAAGCCGTAGCCTCACTACCCAATAATCCCAACGCCACATTACGTAGCACAGCATTATTATCCGTGGATAGCTTTAAGAGATTCTTTTTCTGCTTTGCCGGATTGATACGGTTCATCAATTCCAGAGCCGCGACACGAGCCCCTATCGCTTTGGGGTCTGATGCCTCCGTAAAAATAGTAGACGACAGTTTATAAGCAAGATCATTTTTACCATTCTTAGCCAAAACATTCGCATATTCCAAAGTCAACCCAGCAACATTCGACTTATCAAAAGCATAATTTACTGCCTTCGCTTTTCCATAGAATGTATCGTAGGACTTCTCACCACCGATTTTACTCAAAGTCGTCAACGCATTACGTTGAAAATTCTCAGATTGGTATTGTCCAATCAAAGCAATCACACGCTCTTCTGCATCTTTAGATTGCAATTCTCCGAGCGCACCTATTATCGCAGTAGCAGTTTGCTCCGTCACATTTCCAGCCAAAGCCTTATTTAATGCAGCAGCTGCCTCAGGAGTATGTATAGCACTCAGGACACGGGCTGCTTTCTCCGCAAAATAACCGTCATTTAGATAAGTAGCGACTTGATCGACAGATTCGTTCTTAGCACAGAATTTCAACAATTCGAAAACAAAAGCTTTATTATTTTGGTCTTTCAAATTGCCCAATGCATTTAACAAACCCTTTGCATAGGTCTCACGCAATGCATCCTTACCAGGTTGCATTACATAAAAAGCATAGGAATTAGTCGCATATTCGATAGGCGCATTATTACCTCCTTGTGGTTTTAGCCCATTCAACAATGCCGCAACATCTTCGGCAGTAAATCCCTCCAGTTCTTTCATTGCTGCCAAGAACTTGGTTTGTTCTGCGGCAGGTTGCTGCGCCAATACATCTGCGATCTTTGTAGCAGTCGTCCGGTTAGCTGGCTGTTGTGCATAGGATGCCGTCTGCAACAACAACAATATAGATATTGTATTAAAAATCTTCTTCATGGTTCTATTTCAGGTTAGAAAGTCCAAGGACCTCTCATAGGTTGATTGATCAAACGGTTAGCGGCTTCATCGTTTACAAACTCTTGCTTAGCCGAATCAAAATGTAACGTTCTATTCAGACGCAATGCGGCCAATCCAAGATTAACAAGCGTACACGAATAGTACCCATTATCCTCATTCAGTGCAAATTTCTGTCTAGTACGCACGGCCTCTACAAAATCAGTCATCTGCGGTGCTGGATCTGGATATTGCGCCAGTTTGCGCTCCAAATCAGGAATATCAGAAACGAATCCCCTGAACAGCTTACCTTTAGGTCCCTCAATATATGCCTTCCCGACTTCAGTACCTTCTCCGTCAAGTATAATCTGACAGCCGTCCGCATAGGTATAAGTAATTTTACGCCATATACCTACAGCATCAGAATGTTGCTGTGGTGCATCAACCTCAACTTTTACCGGGCTTTCATTGTCTTTACCCAAGAAGTATTGAACTGGATCTAAATAATGCTGACCCATATCACCCAAACCGCCACCATCATAATCCCAATATCCACGGAAAGTCGTGTGTACGCGATGTGTACTATACGGTTTATAAGGCGCTGGCCCTAACCACATGTCATAATCCAATTCTTTTGGCGCTTGTTCGACAGGTAGGTTTTCTTTACCGACCCAGTAAAACTTCCAATCAAATCCGGTATGCTTACTAATAGTCACTTTCAATGGCCATCCCAACATACCTGTATCGACGACTTTCTTGATTTTTTTAACAGGCACATTCATCCCGTAAAAATTAGCATCAAAGCGGAACCACGTATTTAACCTAAAAATATTACCATGTTGCGCAACAGCTTCTTTGACTTTCTTTCCCTCACCGATTGTCCTTGTCATAGGCTTTTCACACCAGATATCTTTACCCGACCGAGCAGCTTCAAGCGCCATTAGACCATGCCAATGAGGAGGAGTAGCAATATGTACGATATCCACTTCGGTATTAGCAATCAGATCCCGAAAATCATGATGCTCTTTAATCCCGCCGCCTAAGGCCTTTTGAGCCAAAGCAAGGTGTCTTGTATCGACATCACAAATAGCGACCGTCTTTGTACCGGCATATTTGAAATGTCCTCGTCCCATAGATCCGACGCCAATCACCCCTTTGGTCAAATGATCACTTGGGGCAAGATATCCCTTACCCAGTACAAACCGTGGCACAATAGTAAATGCCGCGGCTCCAATCAATGACTTCTTGATAAAATCACGTCTTGAAGTATGTTGTTTTTCCATGTTTATTATGATTATTTTAGGTTCTCAAGTCTTAAAGTTAATTGTTTTTTTTAGACAACTCAAATATAAATAGATAAAATTTTTAATGAACGAAAAAGTTACACTTTTATTCTGCCCTTCAGAAAAAGAAAACAACTCTTGTTAATTCCCAATTCTTTAGTTATTTTTGCACCTCAAATTTTAATATTTAAAAAACATGAAATCAATTGCTATTAGCGGTTCTCTTAGAAAGAACGTAGGGAAAAGAGATGCAAAAGAATTGCGTTACGAAGGACAGGTTCCTGCAGTTCTTTACGGTGGTACAACACAAACTCACCTTTCTGTATCCGCAGCTGATTTGAAAGCAGTTCTTTACACTCCAGAAGTTGTATTCTTAGAATTAAACATTGATGGAAAAAATGTAAAAGCTATCGTTCAAGACGCTCAATTCCACCCATTAACAGACCAAGTTACTCACATCGACTTTTTAGAGTTATTCGATGACAAAGAAGTTACTTTAAATATTCCTGTAAAATTAACAGGAACTTCTCCAGGTGTTAAATTAGGGGGTAAATTAGTTCAAAAATTACGTAAACTACGCGTTAAAGCTTTACCTGCAAACTTACCTCAAGAAATCCTTGTTCCTATGGAATCTTTAGAAGTTGGTAAATCATTCCGCGTTGCTCAAGTAGTTTTAGACAATGCTAAAGTATTGAACAACTCTGACGATACAATCGTTTCAGTAATCATGTCTCGTGCTTTACGTCAAGCAGAGCAAGAAGCAGCGAAAGCAGCTCAAGGAGGCAAGAAAAAATAATTAATACTTACTCGTTAAGTATTAAGAAAAAGAGCATCGGACTTCCGATGCTCTTTTTTTGCCTTTTCACCTTTTACTTCTTAATTTGCAACATGAATTTTTTAATCGTTGGTCTAGGGAATATCGGCAGAGAATATGCAGATACCCGACACAATATAGGTTTTATGGTAGCAGACGAATTAGCCAATCAGGCAGGTTCGACTTGGTCTACCTTAAAACACGCCTACTATACAGAGTTCAAGCTACGGGGACATAACATCTACGTCATAAAACCCACTACCTATATGAACTTGAGTGGCAAGGCGGTCAACTATTGGATGCAACAGCTTAAAGTTCCTATCCAAAATGTAATGGTAATCGTAGATGACCTTGCTATTCCTTTTGGCTCCATACGGATCAAACCTAAAGGCTCTGCTGCGGGACATAATGGACTCAAATCCATAGAAGCACTCTGCGGTGGCCAGGCTTACCCACGCTTGCGCTTTGGAATCGGAGACAACTATCCCAAAGGACGGCAGGTGGACTATGTATTAGGTCCGTTTGACAAAGACGAACAAAAAGAACTGCCCGCTTTGATTGAACATGCAGTCAAGATGATACACAGTTTTGTCAGTATTGGCATTGAACTGACAATGACCAATCTTAATACGAAATAGTATAAAAAAGGCCTGTATATACAGGCCTTTTTTATACTATTTATAAACATCGATCAGTTATTCCCTTTTTTAGTCACCACTTTTATTACACCGTCTTTAGCTAATTCTCCATAAGCAGCCTGTGCCTCGTTATTTTTTAATAACGTAACAGACTCAATGCTCTCTATAGGAATAGTATCGATATCAAAACTAGATTTCTGAACAACTCCATCTACTACAAATAATCCAGCCGCAGGAAGATTAAACACCCTCGCTTTACTTAAAGTTGTTGCACCTCCCTCTGTCGTGACGCTTTTGCCCACAACGAAAGTACCAGAGTTACCTTTAGCCCCCTTTACAAACAAAGTGGTATCTCCCTTCGTAGGACTAACGCTATAAGCATAGGGTTTAGTCGTTACAACAAGCACCCCATTTCGTCCCCGTGGGCCATAAAGCTTCTCAGCGGACGCTTCCTTCAGCACAGAGATACTGTGAATATCTTCGGGTTTTAAAGAACTGGTATCGTAGTACTCGCCCATAACCTCACCATCCACAATTATTAAAGGCTTAGCTTTACTGCCATAAGTCGGATTGACACCACGAATAATGATATTTCCCAATCCCCCTCTGATAGAGTCCACGGGATTAGACGAAGGTACTTTACCATATAAACGCTGCGTGACCGATCCCCTTTTTGCCGTAATTAAAATAACTCCATTTTTTCCTCTCTCGCCATACAAAGAGGTCGCAGGCTTATCCTTAAGTACAGACACACTTTCAATATCACCCGCGTTCAATTTATTTAGATCAAAACCATCCCTCATCACTTCTCCATCCACTAAGATTAACGGCTTGACACCACTATTTCCAGTGGCATTACGCAACAAAGCCTTCGCACCTACAGACGTAGATGCCTCAGTAGCGCCTATTCTTAATCCCAACACCTGCCCTTTCACCTCCTCAGCTCCCCTATCAGCCTTACTCTTTAGTTCAATTACACCGTCTTTTGCCCTATCTCCATACTTTGAAATGGCATCTTCACCCTTAAACACCGAAATGCTTTCTATAGTATTGGGATCAATAGTGTTTAAGTCGAAATTACTCGGCAATATTTTTCCATCCAAAATAAACAACCGATTAACTGAACTCCCATTATGAAGCAAAATATTAGCGGTCTTCTTTGTTGTATCTTCTGTCCCTACAAGAAAAGGCACGGCATCTGGGCTCAGCTCCAAACCTAAAGCCGGAGCTACCGTAGTATCCTTATGTACAATTGGCAATACCACATCAACTGGAATCTCTTTGATTCGTTCGACCAATTCCTCTATCTTTCCCTCTGCCTTACTTACCGTAAAAGTTGCCCCTGCAAAAATCACGATCGGTAGCAGAAAAGCATACTTGCTCAACTCCATCCTGGAAGAGCGTCTTTTGTTCATCATCATAATGCGCCTTTTTAAGGTTTTAAAATTAAACTGATTACCGATTCCCACAGCAGCTCCCTGCTTGGTCACCGTCAACAATGAATATTGATAAGTCTGTCGATCCACCCCTTTATCCAGAACCTGTTGATCAGTCAAAAATTCCAGATTTTGTCGTACCGCTCTGCGCATAAGCCATACAAAAGGGTTATACCAACATCCAATCAAAAGCATCTCAAACAATAGAATATCAATCGTGTGAAGGCCTTTCACATGAATATCCTCGTGCTTGAAAATATCCTGTAGCTCAGGATTGTCATGCTGTTCCTGATGTACATATATCTTATTAAAAAACGAAAATGGAACTATGGGGAACATCACATTCCGGAAAAAGTAATCCTTCCACCGTGATGGCTTTGAATACCGATGTATCCGCATAAGACTCAGCAACTGTATACTCAATTTGAGTAACAGCACAATTGCTCCAATTCCGAAAACCACCAGCAATAGGTGCCCAACAGAAAACACCTCCACGACCTGCTCCGGAAGATAGTATTCAACATACTCCCACACCGCATCTATCGGTAAGACCTCACTGCTGCGAAACCAATTAGTGATATCCAAAAACGGATAGACAAGAGCATACACACCGCCTATCAAAAGATAAACCCGATTCAGCCTATAAAATGTCAATTTCCTCAACAACAATACATAGCCCAAAAAGACGATAGCCAACAAAAGGTTGACCTGCAGAACATATGTCAATACACTTTCCATAATTGGATTTTACACGGTTTTTTATTTAATTTATGCTATCACTAAGATTTACCACTTTTAATCATCTCCATTATCTCCTTCAATTCACTTTCTGAAAGCTTCTCCTCCTTCACAAAAAAAGACACCATTTCCTTATAAGAATTTCGAAAATAATCCCCCACAAAAGAGCTCATATACTTAGCCTTATATTCTTCTGCCGAAATCACGGGCTCGTAGCGTTTCGCATTAGCGTAGACAACTGGCGTGACATATCCTTTTTTAACAAGATTCTTAATTGTCGAAGCCAGGGTCGTATAAGGCACAGCCTCTCCCTTTAAATTATCCAAAATCTCTTTTATAAAGCCTCCTTTTAGCTGCCAGATAGACAACATAGCTTCCTCTTCCTGTATCGTTAACTTCTCAAGTTCCATATAATTAATTTACTAACACTTCGCAAGTCTACGAATAAATCGTAACAATAGAAATAATTTTAACATTTTTTATATTCACTTCTACATCATTCCGAATTAAGTTATTGTTATATATAAAATAAATTATTGGCAGAAACGAATACATAAGGCAAGGCAAAATCTAACAACTTGATAATTTTGACCAACAAATGTCATTTAAAATGTAAAGCATGGGTTGTTTTGTCATTCCTTTTTATATTTTTGTGAATACACATAGAAATTTGATTATGTCTGAAACAGCATCCTTTACCTTAGATGGCAATACGTTTGAATTTCCAGTTATAACGGGAACAGAAAATGAAAAAGCCATTGATATTTCGAAATTGAGAGATCAATCAGGATACATTACATTAGATCCTGGTTTCAAAAATACGGGCGCTACAAAAAGTGCAATAACCTTTTTAGATGGTGAAAAAGGAGTATTAAAATACCGAGGTTACAAAATTGAAGACCTTGCTGAGAAGTCTACGTTTTTAGAAGTTGCCTATTTGTTAATTTTTGGCAATCTCCCTTCTAAAGAAGTTTTAGAACAATTCAGAACGGATATCAAGAAGCAAATGATGGTACACGAGGACATGAAAATGTTCTTCTCCGGATTTCCTTCTAAATCCCATCCTATGGGTCAATTATCTTGTCTTGTTGGTGCCCTATCAGCGTTCTATCCAGAATCCCTGAATCCTAACCAATCGGAAGAAGAAGAATACAAAACAATAATCAACCTCCTAGGTAAGATGCCGACGATCGTATCTTGGATCCAAAAGAAATCATTAGGTCACCCTGTAGTATACCCTAAAAAAGATTTAGGTTATATCGACAACTTCATGAACATGATTTTTGGAGAAGTTAATTGTGACAAAATATTTGATGAAGCAGTATTAGACGCGATGCGTATCTTATTGATTCTTCATGCGGATCATGAACAAAACTGTTCGACATCTACAGTCCGTATCGTAGGTTCGTCAAATGCGAACTTATATGCATCTGTCTCTGCAGGTATCAACGCCCTTTGGGGCCCACTCCATGGAGGTGCCAACCAAGCGGTAATCGAAATGTTGGAAGACATCAAAAATGATGGTGGCGATGTAGAGAAATACCTTGCTAAAGCGAAAGACAAAAATGATCCGTTCCGCCTAATGGGCTTTGGTCACCGTGTTTATAAAAACTTTGACCCACGTGCCAAAATCATTAAAAAAGCATGTGATGATGTATTGGAAAAACTAGGTGTTGAAGATCCTGTTTTAGACATCGCAAAAGGATTAGAAAGAGCAGCGCTTAGCGATCAATACTTCATTGATAGAAAATTATACCCGAATGTTGACTTTTACTCAGGTATTATCTACCGTGCATTAGGCTTTAAATCGGATATGTTTACTGTATTATTTGCTTTGGGCCGTCTACCAGGATGGATTGCACAGTGGAAAGAAATGCGTGATAATAAAGAACCTATCGGACGTCCTAGACAAGTCTATACTGGTGAAACAGACCGTAAATATCCAGACGGAACACAACGTTAAGAAACAAAAAAGGCAGAAAATAATTTTCTGCCTTTTTTATTTTATTCACTTTCTTTCTCTCCGTCTTTCCACCACTCACTACTCTTCAAGTCATCAATTTCACGCCGATCCCTTTTAGTTGGTCTTCCCGTTCCCCTATCTCTTTTCAGAATAGGAGCATGGAATGTCGACTTAAAACCATAGGTCTCTTCAAGCGGTGTCTTATCCTCGTAATTTTCGGCGGCAATCTTAGCGTCCCCTCTTCTTTCCAACAGTCCTGTTACCAATATTACTTTCCTTTCAATCCCTTTCTGAATCGAATATGTCTCGCCCAATTTCACCACATAGGAAGGCTTGACATTCGTACCATGCAGCTTTACGCGTCCCGCCTTACATGCTTCTGTTGCTAGACTACGCGTCTTAAATATCCGGATCGCCCATAAATACTTATCAATCCGTAGTTTTTCATTTTCACTCGCCATAAAACAAAAATACCGCTTTGCAGGACAAAAAAGAAATCCAAAAAAACGTATCCCTCAGATGCTCCACTTATTACATCCTAATATTATAGGCTACATATTGATGAATACAAAGCATTTTTCTAAGTTTGTAGTTGATAATTAATCAGTACTAACACGATATAAAAATGCAAAATCTGCAAAAACTAGTCGAAGAAGCTTGGGAAGAAAGACATCTTTTAGAATTCAAAGAATATTTTGAGGCGATACAAACCGTTATCATGAAATTAGATAATGGAGAACTACGCGTAGCAGAACCCGTAGGCGATCGCTGGCATGTAAATGACTGGATAAAAAAAGCAGTTATATTATATTTCCCTATACGTGAGATGCAAGAGATTGACAACAAGCCTTTCGTCTACCACGATAAAATGAAATTGAAAACCAACTACAAGGAGCTTGGTGTACGTGTGGTTCCTGGTGCTTCGGCACGTTATGGTGCCTATCTAGCCAAGGGTGTGATCATGATGCCTTCTTATGTCAATATAGGTGCTTACGTCGGCGAAGGTACAATGGTAGATACATGGGCGACAGTAGGCTCCTGCGCACAAATTGGAAAACATGTCCATCTTTCCGGTGGTGCAGGTATCGGAGGCGTATTAGAACCCGTACAAGCCGCTCCAGTGATCATTGAAGACAACGTATTCGTAGGGTCACGCGTTATTGTGGTAGAAGGTGTACATGTCGAGTCGGAAGCCGTATTAGGTGCCAATGTGGTATTGACCGCTTCGACAAAAATTATCGACGTATCCGGAGCAGAGCCCATTGAATACAAAGGCCGTGTGCCTGCTCGATCGGTTGTTATTCCTGGTACATACACCAAAAAATTTCCTGCAGGAGAATACCAAGTGCCTTGTGCACTGATTATTGGAAAGCGTAAAGATTCAACCGATAAGAAAACTTCCTTAAATGATGCGCTCCGTGATCATAACGTAGCCGTTTAACGCTGGATAGACCATACAAATGCATAGACCATTCGTCGATAAAGAAGATTTAAATCAGGCACTCGAAACATTGAAAAATGGAGGCCTGATTTTATACCCCACAGATACCATCTGGGGAATTGGCTGTGATGCCACCAACCCCGAAGCTATAGAAAAGGTGTTCGCCCTAAAAGGAAGAGACAAAAGCAAAAGCATGCTGATTCTCTTGCATAGCGACAATCAGTTAGCGAGCTATGTCCGCGAAATCCCAGAAGTAGCTTATCAATTGATTGAATCCTACGATAGACCCATTACAATTGTTTATTCTGGAGCCAAAAATCTAGCAGAAAATGCAATCGCAGAGGATGGAAGTATCGGTATACGAGTCGTATCCCACCCCTTCTGCCAGCAACTCCTGCAACGCTTCAAAAAACCAATTATCTCTACATCAGCAAATCTAAGCGGACAGCCCTCAGCACAGACCTTTGACCAAATAGACGAATTAATCAAGGAAAAGGTAGATTATATCGTTAAATTTGGACAAGATGAAGACAGCCCAGGGACCCCTTCCATTATTATGAAGTTGGACCCTAGTGGCAAATTCGAATTTTTACGTAAATAATATCATGATGAAAAAAATAGTAACCCTTATTATTGCTCTTTTTACGTTGACAACCCTAAGTTTTGCACAACAAAAGGAAGTTAAACCTTCTACTCCAGGTGTTACCTACGGTAAAAGCATTAACCAGAATAATGCCATTAGCACAGAAACACTGCAAAGCAAACTTCTTAAATCCGATACCTTCACTGGAAAAATAAAAGGAGAGGTTACCCAAGTCTGTAAAATGAGCGGATGTTACTTGATGCTAGGTCTTGTTGACAACAATGCAATAACCGTGAGATTTAAAGAAGGAGCTTTTACAGTACCTGCTGATCTAAATGGGAAAACTGTTATTCTGGAAGGGAAAGTAACCAAAAAGAGTGCAGACAGTATTAACATGATAGCTGATGGTATATTGGTTATCAAATAATACTCTTGTTAAATAAATCCAAGGCTGTAACAGCACAACTGTTACAGCCTTATTATATTCCAATACTATGCATGGCCTAAAAGCAGCCTCCTGCCAAAGCATTAATCTAAAGGGAAAGCTAGAGACATTCGAGAAACCACAGATTATGGGCATTCTCAATGTAACCCCCGATTCTTTTTTTGACGGTGGCCAACATAATACATTAAATGCGGCATCGGTAAAAGCAACCCAACTTATAGAGCAAGGAGCAGACATACTCGATATAGGTGCTTACTCATCTAGACCAGGCGCCCCTCTGATCTCTATTCAAGAAGAGATAGATCGCGCACTACCGATCATTGAATACCTCGCTGCCAACGCTCCAGATACGGTGTTATCCATCGACACGTTTCGCGCTGAGGTAGCACATGCCGCCATCCAGGCTGGCGCACATATTATCAATGATATATCCGGTGGAAACTTGGATGCGAATATGTTTGATACGGTAGCTAAACTACAGGTCCCTTATATTTTGATGCACATGCGTGGCACTCCAGAAACGATGCAACAACTTACAGACTATGATGACATCGTTGAAGACATTGCCGTTTATTTTGGCGAACGTATAGCCCAATTAAGATCGCTCGGCGTGAAAGATATTATCCTAGACCCAGGTTTTGGTTTTTCAAAAACGATCGCTCAAAATTACGAACTATTGCACCGTATTGGTGAATTGCATTATATGGGCCTGCCGCTACTCGGCGGGATTTCTAGAAAATCAATGATCTATAAGAAACTAGAAATTACCCCTCAAGAATCCCTCTCGGCAACTACCGCACTAAACACCGTTTTACTACAGCATGGAGTACAATTATTACGTGTGCACGACGTCCTTGAAGCAAAACAACTGATCCAATTATTTTATACCCCCTAGATTTGAAGAAATACAAAGATATACTAACCATTGGTTTCGCACTATTTGCTATGTTTTTTGGGGCAGGCAATTTGTTGCTTCCTCCATTTATCGGTCTACAAATAGGACCACACATCTGGATTACGATCATCGCCTTCGGACTTACAGGGATCCTACTCCCCTTTCTAGGGGTATTATCTATTGTGCAGTCTGGGAACTCTATTCAGGACCTAGGCAATAAAGTGCACCCCCTATTAGCCCCGATCTTGGGAGCCGTGATTATGCTGTGCATCGGCCCACTCATAGCTATACCACGGACTGCGGCGACCACGTTTGAAGTTGGTCTTTTACCTATATTTCCAACACTGAATCCAATTTGGTCTGCTATTCTATTTTTTTCTATAACCTGGGCGCTAACAATCGTTCCATCCAAAGTTGTAGATATCATAGGCAACTTCCTGACACCTGCGCTATTGGTTCTATTATTACTACTCATAGTGGTAGGAGTCAGCAATCCGCTTGGCCCCTATTCTCCAACAACACTTTCGTCTTCTGAAGCGTTTGCCTTAGGTTTTACAGAGGGGTATCAGACACTTGATGTACTGGCATCGGTCATATTTGCAGGTATTATCATTAGTGCTGCCCAAGCAAAAGGATATGATAAGACATCCGAAAAAAGCAGAGTCGTAATCGCTTCAGGCGCCTTATCCGCCATCTGCTTATTCCTTATTTATGGAGGGCTGCTTTATCTGGGATCAACCTCCAATATTACGGATACAAGCATTAGCAGATCGGCTCTATTAATACATATTGCGAAAAGCAATCTCGGCGATTATGGCATGATCGCAATAGCTTTTAGCATTGCATTGGCCTGCTTGACTACAGCAATAGCATTGACTTCGGCAGTAGGTTCATTCTTCTCTCAATTGACAAATGGAAAACTAGGCTACAAGACTTTGGTTACAGCTTGCTGTCTGCTATCTGCAGCCCTATCCATTACGGGGGTAGATAATATCATACAGTTTGCCTATCCACCATTGGCCTTTGTCTATCCTATCGTTATTACACTCGTCCTCTACATCGTTATTTTCGGAAAGCTCATAAAATCTAAACTACCTTACATCGGTGCTTTGACGGCTTCTGCTATAATTGCCTTCTTTAACCTGTTTAATGTATTGGACATGTGGTCAGAAGAGCAACTTGCTTTTTTTAACAACATTCCCTTTTTTGAAATGGACCTAGGTTGGGTACTACCTTCGATTATTGGTTTCGGGATTGGCTACCTGATTAGTCTATTCTCTCCCAAAAAAAACACCCCTAGCAAAAGCTAAGGGTGTTTTAAAATCGTTGTAAATTCTATTTCTTAACGAACTACGCTTCCATTTGTGATCGTAGTCTGTGGATTTACAAAATCTAATCTTCCATCCGCATCTTCAGCCATCAATATCATACCTTGCGATTGAATACCTTTGATTTCGCGAGGCTCTAGATTCACTAAAATAGAAACCTGTCTACCGATAATATCCTCCGGCGCAAAAAACTCTGCAATCCCGGAAACTACGGTGCGCTGATCAATACCCGTATCGATCTTCAGTTTCAACAATTTCTTAGTCTTAGCCACCTTCTCCGCTTCTAAAATAGTTCCAACACGGATATCTAATTTCATGAAATCGTCAAAGCTGATATTCGCTTTTGCAGGAGCCACTTGAGTTGCAGCTTTCACATTGTTCGCTTTAGCCGCAGCCAGTTTTTCCAATTGGAACTCCACTTGTTCGTCTGTTATTTTATCAAACAAAAGCTGCGCTTCGCCCAATACATGTCCCTCAGCAATCAGATTAGCTGTTCCAGCTTTTTCCCATCCCTGTACCGGAACCTGCAACATATCAAACAACCTACCTGCTGTTTTAGGTAAGAATGGCTGTGCTAAAATAGCTAGGTTAGCAACGATCTGAGTAGCCACATTCAGAACTGTCTTGACACGCTCCTCATCGGTCTTAATAACCTTCCAAGGCTCTTCGTCAGCCAAATATTTATTACCCAGACGAGCTGCATTCATAAAGTGACTCAGCGCCTCTCTAAATCTATAATTCGATATAGACTGCTCAATCAAGGCTGGATATTTCGCCAATTCATCAAATACTGTAGTATCTATATCATTATAA
>JAITLW010000331.1 GCA_031277715.1 Sphingobacterium sp.
GATGCTCTGGTTTTGCGCTTTGGCTTGTAAGGTAAGTAGATATCCTCCAAAGCGGCCATAGTACCCACCGCATTGATCTGCAGCGCGAGCTCAGGAGTGAGCTTACCTTGATCCTCAATAGATTTCAAAACAGCTTCCCTACGCTTATCCAAATCACGTAATTGTTGAATGCGATCACGAATAGCAGTGATCTGCACCTCATCTAGACTACCTGTTAACTCTTTTCGATAGCGCGAAATAAAGGGAATAGTAGCACCTTCATCCAAAAGCTCGATAGTGGTCCTTACCTGTCGATCAGTGAGTGACAGCTCATTCGAAATAATAATTTCGTGTAACATAAATTGGGAATAATCAAATAAGAAAGAGAAAGCTGTTGAACCTATGTTTCAACAGCTTTCCATATAATTAAAATGTGTGTTCTTAAGCTTGTCTTGAAGGAGAGTTTGTTGCTGAAGATTCTTCTTCGCCGTTTTTAGATTGTCCTTCTTTTGTTTCTACAGATTCTACGGTAGTATCTTCGCTGGAAACATGGTCGTTGTAACCATACTTATAATATTCGGTATCATCAACGGGATGACCACCAGGATTGTGCTGGTAAGTATTCTCTGGAGCAGAAAACTGTGGAAATTTCTTTTCACCCTCAGTTTCGGCAATAGTCTGATCTTCCGAAGAAACTTCAGCTGTATTTACAACTGTATCTTCTGTCTTGGGAGCATTTGCTTGAGGCTTATCTTCGACTGTAACATCCAAATCCTTTTCAAAATTATTGATCTGGTCTGAAATCTCTCTTTTTATCCCCTCAGAAGCGTCTTTAAACTCACGAATACCTTTTCCTAGGCCTCTAGCTAACTCTGGTAATTTCTTTCCTCCGAATAATAATAGTATTACTATTACTATTAAAATCATCTCCTGCGTACCAATATTCAAAAATGCTAATGTCATAACGTTTAAACTTTAGAAAAGCTAAGGTAAGTGTATTATCTTTTTACATCAATAGCTAGTTGTAATTATTTAGACACATTCGCCAGCTTATTTTTCCCTTCAAACTTTCGTACCTTTGCAGACTAGTTCAAAAAATATGTTCCAAAATATAAAAAATAATCGCTCTTACTACCTAAGTACAATGGCATTAGCCGGTCCTGTTGTTATTTCTCAACTGGGACACACGCTGGTTCAGACTGCGGATACAATGATTGTTGGACATTTTGCCGGAACCATATCACTTGCTGCTGTCTCTCTGACCCACTCGGTATTTATGGTGGTACTTGTAATAGGACTTGGTATTGCTTATGGACTGACTCCATTGATCGCACAAGAAAATGGAAAATCAAATAAAGAAGAATGTGGTAAACTACTATCCAATAGTTTTTGGATAAATATAGTTTCCGGTATTTTACTATTTTGTATCGTTTACTTTGGTTCTATGTTTGCAATGCAGCACGCAGACCAGGACCCAAAGGTGGTCAATGAAGCCAAGCCTTATCTCCTCCTACTCAGTCTATCCATATTGCCCTTGATGACGTTCAATACCTTCAAGCAATTTGCCGAGGGGCTGGGGTTTACAAAACAAGCGATGCAGGTTACGATATGGGGAAACGTACTGAATGTTGTACTTGCCATTATATTAGTTAAAGGAATGTTTGGCTTCCCTCCTATGGGAATCCGTGGAGTCGGTATTGCTACACTTATCGACCGTATACTGATGATGTTGGTCATGATGTTCTATGTATTGCGATCCAAACACTTTAAAAGTTACATCATTCATTTTAAATTTTTCTCGGTGCAAAAAGCAAGAGTGGCCTCAATTCTTAAAATAGGAACGCCGGTCGCTATGCAGTATGTCTTTGAAATAGGGGCTTTTGCGGGCGCATCGCTCATCGCAGGAAAAATAGGAGCATTAGAGCAGGCGTCACACCAAGTAGCTATTACACTGGCATCAATGACCTATATGATGGCTAGTGGGGTCGCTGCCGCCGCGACGATCAAGGTGGGAAATAGCTTTGGAAATAGAAAATTCGTTAGGCTACAGAAATTCGCAAAGGTTTCCTACCATTTGGTTCTACTCTTTATGATATGTACGGCAATTCTATTTGCGGTATTCAATCAACAACTTCCCTACCTCATCAGTAAAGATGCAGATGTGATACAGTTGGCAGCACAGCTATTATTAGTTGCTGGGCTTTTTCAGCTATTTGACGGAACCCAGGTGGTGGGACTTGGTATTTTGAGAGGCATGGGCGATGTCAATGTACCTACATTGATTACCTTTATCTCCTACTGGATTATCGGGCTTCCTGCAGGTTATTTCATGGGAATAGTATTACAATGGGGAATTAAAGGAGTATGGTACGGACTTACCCTTGGTCTATTAAGCTCTTCTATCTTACTGAATATAAGGTATCGCTATATCGCTTCGCGGAAACTAATAATCGCTTAGTAAGTTATATACCATAGTTTATTAAGCGCAATTAATGGCTCCCTCGATATACAATAACGGGCTGAGGTAGGGGATGTTGAGATTGGCTCCCCTCAAAATAAACCAGATTCCCATTAATAGGTAGAGTATAGGCATTATTGTAGCAAATCTAACCTTGACCATCTTTTTTGTCCACATCGAGGCAACAGAAAAAAGTAACATCAAAGGGAGGGTGCCTAAGCCGAATAAGAGCATAAATTGAAAACTTGCGCCAATACCATCTGCATTCATCGCTGAAACGAGGGCCATATACACCATACCGCAAGGCAATAAACCATTCAGTATACCAGCAATAAAGGAACCTCCGGGTCTGTAAAGCCAACGCCCCATCATACGGGCGAAAGGTTGTATGGCGCGGGTCTGAAACTGAGCCAAAGCCGCTGAATTTTTTGCAAAAATGTAGGATAATCCTATCAGCACTAAAATAATGCCTGTTATCAAAGAAAAGAACTGTTGCCAACCTTGGACAGAAGCGATATTACCAATAAGACCGAGTAAAAGCCCTAAAGCTCCGTAGGTGAGAATACGCCCGATTTGATATAAGAGCTTATTGAATGTCTGTAC
>JAITLW010000348.1 GCA_031277715.1 Sphingobacterium sp.
ATCATGAATATCAAGGACAATGCTTATGCTTTTGACTACAAAGTCGCAGGGCAGGAGAGCAACTATCAAATCAATCTTATTGGTCCTAGTACGGTTAAAGCAAAACATACCAAACGTTATACGATTTATGCCAACTTCTTTATGGGAAGAACAGACGATGTGATGGAGTATAGCCTGGATGGCAAAGAATGGAAGAAGATGAGTCGCACCGATAGTCCGGACCCGAGTTACGAATATGAGGTGCTGAAGTTTGATAATGCGATAGAACTTATTGAAGGACGCAGACCTTCTAACTCGGTCAATTCCACTCACCTTTGGGAAATGAAATTACCTAATTTGAAAGCAGGAACGCATCAGATTGAGGTTCGCATCAAAGATATGTACGGCGTAACGCATCACGCCACGAAAACGATAAATGTAGTGCAATAAAAAAAGGGAGCTTAAGCTCCCTTTTTTTGTTTACGTGAATTGACTATGACATAGCTGACAAATAGCACAGCGAGCCATATCGGTATCAGTTCAACAGATATTTTCAGTCCTGTAAACCACATCATGACCAGTACACCGGATAGGAATAAAAGACAGATTACATTGCTGGCCGGATAGAACAGGCTCGGAAATAGGGTCTTTTTACCTTCTTTAATCTTCTGTTTTTTGAAATATAGATGGGTCCAGCTAATCATTATCCAGTTGATGATGAGCGACGAAACCACCAATGACATTAATATCTCCAGTGCCCGCTCGGGGATTAGTTTATTGACCACAATACAGATAGCGACTAGCGCCGCAGATACTAATATCGCTGCCGTAGGCGCATGGTTCTTGTTTAGTTTATTGAGAAACTTTGGTGCGTTCCCTTGTTCCGCCAATCCATAAAGCATTCTCGAATTACTATACACGGAGCTATTGTATACAGATAATGCTGCCGTAAGGACGATCATGTTTAGTACATTGGCTATGATGCTCGTAAAATAATAGGTTTTATTGAAGAGGGTAAACTGGTATGAGTTCAATGAGTTAAAAACCTCGACAAAGGGACTGGTATCTGCATTAATAGTACGCCAAGGCATTAAGGAAAATAGAATAAACAAAGCACCGACATAAAAAATCAAAATACGGATCAATACCTGATTGGTTGCTCTAGGGATATTCTTTTCTGGGTTCTCGGCTTCCGCAGCAGTAATACCTACCAGTTCAAGTCCGCCAAAAGAAAACATAATCATCACCAATGCGGCCATAAGACCGTGGTAACTTCCATCTTCGGCGATGCCGAGCCAGCCCTTGGGAAAGAATCCGCCATCATTATAAAGGTTCTTGACAGTTGCAGTCTCTCCACCTGTCCCGGATAGCAACAGATAAGCACCGAATATAATCATGGCCACGATAGCCACCACTTTGATGATAGAGAACCAGAATTCGGTTTCTCCATACACCTTTACAGAAGCGAGGTTGATCGCATTGACGACAATAAAGAAGAAGAGACTGGATACCCATAACGGAATTTCCGGCCACCAAAACTGAACATATACACCTATAGCTGTCAGCTCGGCCATGCTCACCAGTACATAGAGCACCCAATAGTTCCATCCAGAGGCATAGCCTGCAAATCCTCCCCAATACTTATTAGCAAAGAAGGAAAAGCTTCCTGATACCGGTTCATCAACTACCATTTCGCCTAATTGGCGCATGATAAAGAAAGCAATGATTCCTGCAATAGCGTAGCCCAAGAGGACTGAAGGGCCAGCCAGTACGGCAGCCTTTCCAATACCTAGAAATAAACCCGTACCTATCGCCCCACCTAAGGCAATCAGTTGAATGTGTCTATTTGTTAATCCCCGTTTTAGTTTTTGGTCTTTATTGTTATCGTCCACGATTTTGGTTAGTTTTTATTTTCTTTGTTATTGATAGAAGCGTTGCCTACGCCCAAAAGTTCATCCCAGTAGGTTCCCGTCCGACGGTAGTATACCAGGATTTGGTAGTCATTACCTGTCTGGAAGTGGCTTCCGGAGAAGGCGTCTGTAACGACTTTCCCGTCCGGTGTCACGAGTACATATTCATAATCGTATAGACCTTGTTTGAGTTGTTGCTTTACCGTCCATTTCTGCGTTGTAGGATTATACTTAAGCTTGTTTTCTGGGGTACGCTGATAGTTGTTGTAGCCTCCTACAAGGTAAATATCTCCTGATACATCAGTAGCTGTGCGTAGTGAAAATTCAACCTCCGCATAGTCTGCACTGATATCGGCATTCTCATAATCTAAATTTCGGATATAGAATTTTCCGTTTTCGTCGTAGGTCGTCGCATAGGTATTGTCTCGGTTGTCTTCATCAGTAAACAATTTTATATACGCCAGACTATCCATTTGTATCTCCTGAATCTGCCCTGAGCCTCCTTTGAACGAGCGCAAGTCCGCATAGCGGAACTCATTGTTGGCAGGGAAGTCTAAGGTCTCGCTATTATTGTACTTTATCTCGCCGGTGCCGATAAACATTGGCGTACGAAGCACCATCATATTATCCGGACGTTGATTCTGCATGACATGCAGTTGAATATCCTGATGCGGGTTAGAGATTGTCAATCCCGTCTTGATTGCGACATTTAGCTTTTGGTTGGATAGCCTTTTATTAGCAAAGCTCGAGGATAGTATTTGAGTTTCTACAACCACCAGAGGTCTTAGCACGTAAAACTTACGCGTCAGTATTAACCGTTGCTTGTCGGCATCTTCATATACCTTTAGGAGGAAGTTGCCCGCCACCTTCGGCTTGATATATTCATTCGGAAATACGGTTTTATAATGCGTATAGTGACGCATCGTACCCTGGGATTGTTTGAACTCGACAATACGGTCTTCATTATATCCTTCGGCATAATCTAGTACTGATAGACGGCTAGGAGTCCAGTCTGCATTACAGTGCTCGATGCTATAATAGTAGTCCCGCACGTCGCCGCGAAGGTCATCAAAAGACAGGACTAAGGATTCTGCATCGCCTAAGGTATATATCGGGAGCTGGTTCTCTTTGGTCAGAGGAAAGAGCTGCACTGTCTTTATCGCATCAATATAATTGATGTTATCATAGACGAGCTCCTGCCTTGGGGATTGCTCGATGGCAATACGTTTTTTTTTCTTCTTTTGTGCCTGTACTTGAAAGGACAACTGCAGAAGAACGAGTATTATCGTAAAAGGTTTTATTTTTAACATAGAAAGGAGTTCCCGTTAGGGGAGATTTATACTAACATTATTTCATCTGTACGATACGATCCACAATATACTTTGTATTGCCACGCCAAGGTACGATTCCATGATATTCTTTGTAATGTAGGTCGAAGAATTTGCCACTATTGGTTTCTAGTTCTCTGAATATAGAATCATTTTCGACGGAAAAGACGAATTCATTACTGGTCAATCCTCCCGCACGTCCGGCTCCGAATCCTTCTTGTATCAATTTGCCTTCGTAGGTTTTAAAGAGATTTCCCTTTTTTACTGCATAATTAAGATAGCCCGATTTCACGCCTTCGCCAAACACAAAATAGTATTGGAAATAGAGAAAGCCTGCAAAAACCAACATAATCGCTAAAAATGCCCAGCCTAAAAAGCTTTTTAGCTTTGCACCTCGTTTTTTGGGGGGAGTATTTGCTTCTGTCATATGAGTTATACTATTACTTGATAGATTAAAGATACTAGATATGTTGATATATTGAGCAAATGATTTAAAGAAAATCATTTTCGATATCGGACTATAGCTGTGCGAGATTGAGCCATGGTTGATTTGCTTTCGACTAGGGTTACACGGGATTGAACTATGGTTGGTTTGCTTTCAACTAGGGTTGTACGAGATTGAACTGTGGTTGATTTGCTTTCAGCTAGGGTTGCATCGGTTTGAACTGTGGTTAGTTTGCTTTCAACTATAGTTGCACGGGATTGAACTGTGGTTGATTTGCTTTCGACTAGGGGTGTATCGGATTTGCCTATAGTCAAATGCAAATTGACTATAGGCAAAGATGTTTAGTGCTAAACAGCCGATTGTTTTAATCTTTTCATTTCGGTCTTAATTTGGACCATTGTATTTTCGCCAATTTTGACCAAAGGCAAGCGCACGGTATCGCCACCTATATTTTTCTGACTAAGGATATATTTCACCCCTGCCGGATTACCTTCTACAAAGCATAAGTCCGTAATATCCAAAAGCTGTGCATGTATGCTTCTTGCTTCTTCATATTGCCCGTCCTTGCAACGCTTTACTAATTGAGCGATAGCCTTAGGGTAGGCGTTTCCGATGACAGATATTACGCCGACCGCGCCTAACGCCATCATCGGTAGGGTCACTGGGTCATCACCAGATATCAATACAAAATCCTCTGGTTTGTCTCTCAATATTTCTGAAAACTGACTGAAACTCCCAGAAGCTTCTTTGATAGCGACGATGTTTGAAAAATCTTTAGCAAGGCGCAACGTCGTCGCTGCACTCATGCTACTGCCAGTGCGTCCAGGTACATTATAAAGAATCAGCGGTAAGCTGGATACAGCCGCTATCGCTTTGTAGTGTTGATATATTCCTTCTTGCGTGGGTTTATTATAGTAAGGCGATACCGAGAGGATAGCACAGTAGCCCTGGATATCAAAATCCTTTATCTGCTGTACAATTTCCATCGTGTTATTACCACCAATACCCGCCACTAGCGGGATACGTCCCTTAACCTTATCGGCTGTAAATTTCCAGACCTGCTTTCGTTCTTCAGTGCTTAATGTTGCTGTCTCTCCAGTTGTACCTAGCGATACTAAGTAATTCATTCCTTCTTCGATCTGAAACTCGATAAGTTGACCTAGCGTTTCAAAATCAATTGTTCCATCTGCATTAAAAGGAGTAACTAAGGCTACTCCTGCGCCCTGAATCTCATTCATTGTTCTTAAGTCTGATTTTAATATATTATTTGTTTATTGATTAATCATGTTCAACAAGTCTTCATCCGATATGATGGGGACTTTTAGTTTTTCTGCCTTCGTGAGCTTAGAAGGTCCCATTTTGTCTCCTGCCACGAGGTAGTTGAGTTTAGACGATATGCTACTCAGCATTTTACCCCCGTGGGATTCAATTAATGCTGTCAAATCTTCTCTGCTATGCGTTGCGAATACACCAGATATCAAAAAGGTCTTGCCTGCAAGGCTATCGCTAGCTAACAGTACCGTTTTCTCTTCGATTTCAAACTGTAAGCCGGTAGCTTGGAGCTTTTCTAACTCCTCTAGATGCTCAGGCTGCGACAGATATTGATGCACACTTTCGGCAATCCGTATTCCAATATCCTGTACCGAAGCAATCTCTTCTATAGAAGCCTGCTTCAGTTGATCTAGTGATTTAAAGTGCAATGCCAGTTTTTTTGCGACCGTCTCACCGACATGGCGTATACCCAATGCAAATAGAACTTTTTCAAAAGGTTTGCTTTTTGACA
>JAITLW010000415.1 GCA_031277715.1 Sphingobacterium sp.
TTGCAAAAACAACAGGATCAAAGTCTTTAGAGTAAGCAACGTTTATCTGGATTATTCCAAAAACAACTGCAAAAAAATAAAAATATCGCTTCATTACAACATATACCTTATCAGCCTTCTATTCGAAGGCCTGATAAACAAGTTAACTGTTCGGATACCAAAGTTATATGTTTTACCTTAACTTACAACATTAACTTGTGTTGGAATTCTATTTAATAAAACAACACAAATAGAGGACAATTGGCGGACAAATAGACAGACTACCCAAATACTACCCAGTCGCAAAAGCTTTATTAGTTGAATATTAACCATATTTGCGTAGGTATAACGCATTGCTATTATACAACAAGAATCAAAGCTCAATTCTATGAACACCCGCTTCAAATTAACGGTTTATGGAGAAACAAGCTCCGACCAGAAAAAAACATATATAGTTGACAATACGGTACTGAATATTGATTTGAACACGCTCGCCCAAATCAATGCACAGCTAACGAAGAGAAAAAATCTAAATTATAAAACAAAGCCAAAAAAATCTACGCCCTTTGTGTATCAATAGTTTTTAAAATCTATTGCCATATCAACTGCGCCTTAAAAACACAGGTTTTGTCCAACAGATTGTAGGACTCATCATATACAGGAAGGTAAAAAAAGAAATACACAGGCTTTGTCATTTTGGTGACCGAAACCGTTTCTTCTGTATTCATAAAATAAAAATTCTTAACTGTTCGGAAAGCTTGCCAGGAATCCTTATTACCATTCGATCCCAAATCAAAGCGATGATCCTTTGTCGATGAAAAATACCAATAACTAGGTGCTTCATCATTAACAAAAACCTCCTTATCTGCATTAAAAAAAGATTCTGCCATCCCTGTTTCATCAAACCACATCACTTCAAGATCTGCATCTCCAAGCGCTGATTTATAGATGTACTCATCCGTTGTCGTGCCTATTAAAAAACCTTCTACATCTGTAGCTCTGATCTGGAAGGAAAAGGTCTTCGGTTCCAATTTAAAAATATCATTTGTGGGTTTGATTACCTTTCCATCCTGTACGATATTGACCTCTACTTTTTGCGCCTTCAACATAACTGCAGTACACATCAAAGTGAAATATAATAAGAGTTTCTTCATAGCTATTGCGTTTTATATTTATTTTAATTCCACAACAATTTTACACTTCTCACAAATTACCGGAACAGATTGCCTCCGATAAATATCGAAATGCACTGTATTCCATATCTTGTCTAGCATAGGATCCCCTGTAGGTTCCTGTTGCTCCCGAATTCCTTCCAAACGTATTTCTACATCTTCCTGTGTCGTTAAGAGATAATACCCCCAGTACCCTCTAGACTCTAATATCAAAGTAGCCTGTTGAAGCTTCCAGTTATACGTTTCTACTGCTGCGGTATAACAAGTGTCTAAATCTCCTTCATAATACGTATAATCCATGGTACCGTCCGATTTGAACACAAAATTCTGAGACAGACGACAATCGTTAAAATCCTTTATTACCTCTTCCCCATCCGTTATAAATCCCGATCGTTCTAGCTTCCAAATACCAATCAGTTGTTCTCCTGCTATTTCCTGAGCCGTTGCTTGACCCCAGAATCCAAAAAACAAGCCTAAATTGCATACAATTATGACCAAATTCTTCATATAAGCACAAATGTAATTATTTACAGTAATTCAGCATATCCCTATTTTCAGTGAATTACACGATGAAAACGAACCATCTTTTCGGCTCAGGTAAACCAAAAGAAGTCGTGCCTTCCAAAAAAAAGGCTATCTTTACCCTGGCTTTAGGGGTGTCCGTTTAAAACGGACTGAGATAGACCCTTTGAACCTGACACGGTTGGTACCGTCGTAGGGAAAAGCAAGAACCTATCCAGGCAATGGTATATCCATATCATTGCACATATTCTAAAGCCATAAAGTTTGTTTTTCACTAAGTTCATTATGGTACATTCCGTTATTAAACAATTAGAAGAACTAAAGAAAGTCAATCCTTTGGTTCACAACATCACTAATCTAGTAGTGATGAACAATACAGCCAATGCATTACTCGCATTAGGGGCTTCGCCTGTGATGGCACACAGCCCAGCTGAAATCAAAGAAGTGCTCGCTATTTCGCAGGCGTTGGTCATCAACATAGGAACACTAAGTGAGTCCTGGATACAATCCATGTATCACGCGGCCTCCCATGCGCGTCAACTAGGATGTCCTTGGGTGCTCGATCCAGTTGGAGCGGGAATATCTGTCCTTCGGAATGAGACATTAAAGCAATTATTAGACTTACAACCTACTGTAATCCGTGGTAATGCATCAGAGATAATGGCACTTGCCGATTTCAACCAGGGTACCGCAAAAGGAGTCGATAGCACGGCACAAAGCTCTAGCGCCATTGAAGCTGCTGTACAGCTCCAGTTGACCTACGGTTCAATTATATGCATCTCTGGAGAAGTAGATTACATTGTATCTCCTAGTGAAATCGTTGAAATCTATAATGGATCTCCAATGATGACAAAAGTGACGGGACTAGGCTGTACTTCGTCCGCATTGATCGGTGCTTTCTTGGGCCTGCGTAGCAATGTGCTGGAAGAAGCAATAGCGGGTGTCGCTACACTCAGCCTTGCTGGCGAACTAGCAGCAAATGGTGCCGTAGGACCTGGCTCCCTACAGATGAGACTGCTAGATATCCTGTACACACTCGATGCATCGACATTACAACAAGAACTCAGAATAAAGCGTTATGCCCGTTCCTAATAGTTTCCCATATCCGCTTTACCTGGTTCTATCTGAACAGGACTGTTTACATCATCCTTGGTTAAAAATAGCCGAAGAGGCAATCCTTGGCGGTGTAGATATTATTCAGCTACGCGAAAAAAAAGACAGCAAGCCGCAAATACTACAAAAGGCACGTGCCCTAAAAGAGATTACGGACCACTACCACATCCCACTTATTATTAATGACACTGTCGAAATCGCTGCTTCCATAGACGCATGGGGCATACATGTAGGACAGTCCGATATACCACCTAGCCAAATCAGGGCCCAGTATGGTGATCGTTTTCAAATCGGTTGGTCGATAGAAACTATAGAACAATTACAATCCTCCGAATTAGCCCATGTACAACATCTTGGAGTGAGTCCTATCTTTCGCACCCCAACTAAAACAGATACCATTACCGAATGGGGGCTCCAGGGAATTAAACAACTAAAAAAGCTTACCCGCCTTCCACTCATTGCAATCGGAAACATGAACCTGTCGAACATCCATGAGGTCCAACTAGCAGGTGCATCCAGTATAGCCGTAGTATCGGCCATATGCCACAGTGAAAATCCCCGAATGGCGGCTCAGGCTCTAAAAACTAAAATGAACACAAATGAAGACCACTAAATATTCCGTAAAATCAGTGCTTTCTATCGCAGGCTTCGATGGTAGCGGAGGCGCCGGCATACAAGCTGATACAAAAACCATATCGGCATTAGGGTGCTACGCGATGAATGTACTCACGGCCTTACCCGTACAAAACACACAAGGTGTAAAGAATATTTATGATATTCCCCTGCAAGCTGTAAAAGACCAGATCGACACCATATTCGAAGATATTCCACCCTCCGCTATCAAAATCGGAATGGTCCACAACACCGCATTAGTTGAGCTCATAGCAGGCGCTCTCAAAGACTATTCGGGACCGATCATCTTTGACCCTGTGATGGTTTCGACCAGTGGGCACAAGCTGATACAGG
>JAITLW010000210.1 GCA_031277715.1 Sphingobacterium sp.
CCTCCAAGATCTCGGATGCTGTACGTCGCTCTATTCGCTCTTGATATTTTGTAAAAAAGGAAGACCCCTTGATAAGCTCTTCATACTGCGAACTAGTACAAGGCCCCATCACAGCCCGAGCAGGTACCAAATGCGTAGCTACGACTTCAGTAGGGATTCCCTTATCATTCAACACCGTTACTAATGCCTGTCCCGTACCAAGAGATGTCAGCACCTTATCAATCTGATAGAACTCCGAGGTCGGATAAGTCTTTACCGTCTTACGTAGATTCTCCGCATCATTGGGAGTAAAAGCCCGCAGCGCATGCTGTATTCTATTTCCTAATTGGCCTAACACACTCTCAGGAATATCCGTTGCTGCCTGAGTACAGAAGAAAACCCCAATGCCCTTGGACCGAATCAACCGTACAATCTGTTCAATCTGCGTTAAAAAGGCCTTAGATGCCCCATTGAATAACAAATGAGCTTCGTCAAAGAAGAACACCAATTTTGGCTTGTCCAAATCTCCTACTTCTGGCAACTTCTTAAATAACTGTGCCAACAGACTTAATAAAAAGGTAGAGAAAAGTAACGGCTGGTCCTGAATGTCGGAGATATTCAAAAGAGAAATAACACCCTTGCCATCTACTTTTCCAAACAGATCATTGATATCAAACTCTCTTTCTCCAAATACATCGGACACCCCTTGTTGTTCTATGGCAACAATCTTTCGCAATATAGCGCCAGAACTCGCAGCACTGATTCTTCCGTAATCATCTTTGATCTCCTCCGCACCAGGTCCGTCAGAAAGATAGCTCAAAAGTCTTTTTAAGTCCGTAAAATCCACTACAGGCAATTGCGTATCCTCGGCATATTTAAAAATAGCACTCAACACACCCGACTGGGTATCATTTAAGTCCAAAATTCTGGACAAAAGTACTGGTCCAAAGTCCTCGATGGTGACGCGCATGGGAGCCCCCAACTTGCCACTCAAAGAAAACAATTCTATCGGAAATGCAGATGGCTCAAACGGGATACCTACAGCCAGCCCACGTTCAAGCAGTGCATCATTTGACTTCCCTGCTTCGGCCAAACCGGACAAATCTCCTTTCACATCCAGCATGAAAACAGGAACTCCGGCATCCGAAAGCTGTTCGGCCATCAATTGCAGTGTACGCGTTTTACCCGTACCCGTTGCTCCGGCGATCAGCCCATGACGGTTCATCATCTTCAAAGCCAGATTGACTTTCGCATCTGTCACTACCTCACCATCTAAAATACCGGACCCCAATTGAATAAAAGGTCCTTTGGGATTATAAGAAGCTAGAACTTTATCAATAAACTGTTGTTTCATTATGTCAACAAATTAGTGTTTGTACTATCGAATTTATAAATAATCGGTCAATTATCTGAATTAAATAATCCTACAAAACAACGCCTATTGCCAAAAACAACAATAACTCAACCTTTATTCGCTTCTTTTGTAATTTTTTTATAATAAAATTTCAAATAACATCCTGTTTGCAGATTTTTATTTTATTTTTGTCAAAGTGAAAATAACAAAGAGCATATCCCTATTTAGCAAAGCACAGCGAATCATCGCTGCTAAAGTTTGCTTCTTTGTATTTTTTACCAAGATGCTAATATCTGCCTCTCCTATGTTTATGGATGTGTTGGACAAAGGCACAATATTACAAGTAGTCATGCAACTGGAGGTCGAATTGACCTCAAAAGGAGCCAACAGTAACAATGAAGACCTACACGAACATGGTGTAAAAATCTTCAAACCTGACGCTATTGACTACCTTACCTTCAATCCTTCAGTGGAGAACAACGGAAAGCAACGCAACTATCTCCGTAATGAAAAGGGGATTTGTAGCTACCACCCCTCTGTTCCCACTCCGCCTCCTAACTGTTAAGATAGATTTTTTAAACTCTTCACACACCTGATGTAGCCTTTTTGGGGACGCAATGGGGTATGAAATGTAGTTTACACGCTATTTTAAACAACACATTTAGACATTATTTAAATTTTATGTTAGGAACACGTATGTCCGCTTTTCTAAAATTATCGAAAAGGGACTTAAAATATGATTTCCCTGCCAGTATTGTGGTCTTTCTTGTCGCCTTGCCCCTATGTTTGGGTATAGCAATGGCTTCGGGAGCTCCCCTTTTTGCAGGTATATTGACAGGAGTTATAGGCGGGCTAGTAGTAGCTTCATTTTCTGGTTCACAACTCAGTGTGAGTGGACCAGCTGCAGGATTGACCACGATCGTTTATGGTGCTATACAGCAATTAGGAGCCTATGAAACGTTCTTACTCGCAGTAGTTATCGCTGGTATTGTACAACTCGTACTGGGTATTATAAAGGCGGGAATGATAGGCAATTTCTTCCCATCATCTGTCATCCTTGGTATGTTGACTGCTATTGGTATCACTATTATATTAAAGCAGCTTCCTCTTGCCTTCGGTATGACCGGAGCCCACGCTTTCGAACTAGAAGACGGAGGAGGTATAGCGGCATTCAAAGACACCGTATTCGCCGCTGTCAATTTAGGAGCTGCAGTGATCTGTTTTCTTTCCTTAGCCATACTTATCTATTGGCCTACAATCAAAGGACTCAATAAACTCCCCGCTCCACTTGCAGTAGTTATTGTAGGTATAACGTTAGGATTTGCGTTTCAGGGAACCCCTTTCGCATTGACTCTTGGCGAAACTCACTTTGTAGCCATACCTACCGTATCCTCATTCGAAGAATTCACGGGGTTATTTATCTTTCCGGACTTCACACAGGTTGTAAATGCCGATGTATGGATGGTAGCGGTCACTATTGCTGTGGTAGCCAGTTTAGAAACGCTACTTAGTATAGAAGCGGTAGACAAGCTAGATCCTTTCAAAAGAGTATCACCTACGAATAGGGAATTAGTAGCACAAGGTGTCGGAAATATGACATCTGGGTTATTGGGAGGCATACCGCTGACATCCGTTATCGTTCGGTCATCAGCCAATGCCAATTCAGGAGGGCGTACACGACAATCGGCTATACTACATGGTATCTGGTTATTGTTAGCTGTGCTTGCCATTCCATTTGTTATCAATTTGATACCACTTGCCTGTTTAGCGGCCATCCTATTGCACACCGGTTACAAATTAGCTAAGCCCGCACTATTCAAATCTATGTACGGAAAGGGATTAGATCAATTTATCCCATTTATTGTCACCGTAATCGCTATAGTTGCGACAGACCTCCTAAAAGGTGTAGGAATCGGTATTCTTGTATCCATGTTTTACATTTTTAGAGCGAACATACAGAATGCATTTATCTTCGATTTCACGAAAGATCCGGAAACAGACGATCAGGCAGATAGCAAAGTGGTGATCACGCTTGCCGAGGAAGTCACTTTCTTAAATAAAGCGGCCATACAAAAACAGCTTTATGACTTACCCAAAGCAGTAAAGTCAGTTACAATAAATGGACGTAACAGTAAATTTATAGACAAAGATGTAATCGAGGTTATTAAGGACTATGAACAAAATGCCTTAAGCAAAGGAGTAGAAATTTCGTTAATCGATATCACCTATAAAAAGCAACCGCAGAAAAATTTCAAACGCTCTAAAAAAGAGATTTTAGAGAACTAAAGCCTGTGCTTGAACATAACACAACACACAAAAAATCAACTACATAAGAAAATATGTAGGTATAAAATAATAGAATTAAAGTTAAAATGCTGTAACTTGGACTCGTTTAAGCAGTCCATATATTAAAAAGAAACATGGAAAATAAAGAATTACAATTAGGATTTCAAAAAATATTAGACGGGAACAAAGACTGGGTAAACTTTGTTAGCAAAGACCAAACTGGTCGTTTCCAACAATTGGCAAAGGGTCAGAACCCAGAAATATTATGGATCGGCTGTGCGGACAGCCGTGTTCCTGCCAACGAAATTACAGGAACAAAACCTGGAGAGGTTTTCGTACACCGTAACATCGCAAATATGGTAATTCACTCCGATATGAGCATGCTATCTGTACTGGATTATGCCGTAAATGTATTAAAAGTAAAGCAAGTTATTATTGCTGGTCATTACGGTTGTGGTGGAGTTGCAGCTTCGTTAAGCCGTCAGCAATTTGGCATTATAGACAACTGGCTATGCCACATCAAAGATGTATATCGTATCCATGCTTCAGAAATAGATGCGATTACAGATCATGATAAGAAAGTAGACCGCTTGATTGAACTAAATGTAAAAGAACAAGTGTTCAATCTATGTACAACTTCGATAATCCAGAATGCATGGAAAGAAAGAAATGATCTTGCTGTACATGGTATGGTTATCAATATCGGTACCGGTGAATTAACAGATCTTGGTTGTACATTTA
>JAITLW010000193.1 GCA_031277715.1 Sphingobacterium sp.
ATCAGTCTTGGCAAGTTGTCCGAGTCCTTTGGCAAGGTCTCGTACTTGTCTTGGATTGATGACGACGACGGTTATGCCGCCAGCGACAAGATGTGTTACTAATTCTCTTTCGAGTTTTCCGGTGGCTTCTAGGACGATTTGTTTTGGCTCTTCTTTCTTGAAGAGTTTGACGAGTTCTTTGATGCCATTGGTATCGTTGGTAACAGTGAGTTGTTTGTTTGTGGGCAGGATGTGCACGACGAGTTCGTTTTTTGCGACATCGATTCCGACAAAGGTGTTTTCGTTCTTTTCCAAAGGTGTCTTTTTTTGTTGTAGGGTTACAGGCTACTGCAGAAAGAGTTAACAAAAGGGCTATATTTTTTTTCATAACATTATCTTATTGGGGTGGGGGTATATACAGTTTGCCATCATAATCTGTGTATCTCTTATGTTATGATTAGCGTTGTTTTCGTTACTTCTTGCTTATAAACAGTTCGTTAGGGGTTTATGTTTTAGACAGGTGAAAAAATCCCCGCAATGGGGGTACAGTGTCTATGGTCTTTACATTTTTTACTTGGCCGGTTGATATTGGGTAGTTAAGGTATGGTGAGCTGTAAGGGCAACGTATAGCGATAAGACACAACAGCAGTATGAACAGAGCTACGAGCCCTGTGGGGGTATCATGTGACTATGAAGCGTCCGAACCCTTACAACAAGAGGAAGGATCTGTATAACAATAAAAAAAAATGGATAAAAAATAGCAAGTAGCACAATAATAGGAGATAAGCGACGTTATTACACCAAAGAGCAACACAAGAGTGATAGTTCCTACGGTAGGAGGTATCGCTTTAGAAAATAAATGCTTGATTATAATGCCCGCAAAGAATAGACATAGGGTTTATTCGAAAAAAGAAACGTCGAAACAGAAAAAAAGGGTATTTGTAAAAAGGTTAGAAAGGGTTCAGATTATTCTGAACCCTTTTGCTTTTGGTAAGAGTTTACTGGTTTTACCTATTCATTGTGGATATGTTAGCTCGGTCGATGCTAGAATCACTACATCCCATCTACTTGCTCTAATATCTCGCGGGCTTCGATCAGATGCGACTCTATAACGGGCAGTGTCGTTTTAGCAAATTCCTGCACATTAGTGTCGTATACTTCATTTTCATTGGTACTGACGATTCGGAACAGACTTAGCGCTTCCTCGTGCGCGTTTACCATCAGTTTGGCAAAGGCCAGGTCGAACCCTGCTACGTCTTGGTTCTGTAATTGACTAAGCTGTTTTTGATGTGTGGTAAGCAGTTCGTCGGGAAAGATCCAGTTGTTGGCCACTGCCAGCTCTTTCATCTCTTCGGCCGTATCGCTGTGTTCTTTTACGATTTCCTCTCCATAATCCTGTACACTATCCTCCTGGCCTTTCTGCACGGCTAGGTTGCCCGCAGCGATCTTGAGCGTACTGGAGCTGCTTGCTTTATTTAGAAAAGCTTGGTTGTCATTGTATTCCCGCTCCCCCTTATGGCAGCCAAATAGCGTCCCGGATACGGCAAGCGTTACGGTCAGGTAATAGATTATAAGCTTTGTTCGAAGTATCAGATCCATAGTATTTCAGTTAGTGTACATTGGGTATAACAGCTGCTGTTTGAAAAAGTTCAATATTGATTATCAGATTGTTAAAGTTAATTAGATTTCTGCTTCGAATCAAGATTCGTTTTGAACTTTTACCGTCTGTTCCTGTTCATTTCTTAAAATGACTCTTAAAAACGAATTGATATGGCACATTTAGAAGTAAAAAGAAAAAATAGGACGGGCTGGTGGCTATGGTTGTTACTGGTAGTAGTTGCGTTGATTGTAGTGATGATGTGGATACGGGGACATGATAAGGAGACTGTTGCCGGTGCTGCCGCTGTGGACAGCACTGCCGATCTGGTTTCTGACCAGGCAGAAGCGATCGCTATCACGGAGCCCGATTGGAATAAAGTAGATTTCAGCGTTCCTGCGACCCGTGATTCCGAGATTACAGATCCGGATATATCCATCAGGCAGGGTACGGACTATACCATCTACACCCTTGGGGAGAATGTACTATTCCCAAAAGATCAAAAGAATGTACAGTCGGCTTCCGAACCAAAGCTAAGGTCGATTGCTACGGTTCTAAAAAAGCGATTTGATGGCGCCTATATAGGCGTATACGGTAGCACGGATTCTACCGGTAGCCCCGCTCATAATAAAACGCTGGCGGCTGATCGGGCCAATGAAGTCAAAAACTGGTTGGTCGATCATGGCGGTATAGACTACAGAAAAATATCGGTTCATTCTATCGGTGAGCGCCAGCCTATCGCTAGCAATGAGACTGTCGAAGGGAGAGCACAGAATCGTAATGTACAGATCGTGGTATTTGAGGATGCAACGCGCTAAACAGGAAATAATCAAAGCATAAGACTATGGAACAGCAAGAAATAAGAAATAACCGCCTTGTCCAGTTGACAGGGAGCGATTACGAGATTGTAGATGGGGAGCCCGATATCAGGGGCTGGGAGGTAAAGGATCTACAGGGAAAGACAATAGGCGAAGTCGATGAAGTCCTATTTGACGAAGTGTCACAGCGCGTACGTTATATCGTGATAGAGGTGGACTATGACAACTATTCCGCTGGGCTACAGAAGCAGATCCTGATACCTATTGGCATCGCGGAGTTTAGCAAGGAACAGAACGATGCTACAGACAGAGAGCCGTCGGCACTGGTGGACGATTCGGTCCACCCTGAGAATATTCCACTGCATGATGGAAGCAAGGTGGTCTATGCGTCAGATGATCAGGAGGAGGTGGTAGTCGTACCTATTACGCTGCAGCAGGTGATGCAACTCCCATCTTATGATCCAGATTTTGTAAGCCCAAGTGATGAGATAGCCATACGCAAGGTGTTGGAAAGCACGGCGGTACAAAATTTTGTTATTGCAGCCGGAGATTATGATCCCGAAGTATTCTATGATCATCCACATTTTAATGGAAGAAGGTTATCAAATATAGGACATACCAGTCCAGGGCGTTATTAAATTTATTTGTTTGTCATCCCACTTTATTGCGGCTCAGCAAGAGTGGGATGACTGTTTTAAACAGGGGATAATACCGAATGATTATTCCGTATTTGTACTCCTTTTAATTAAAAAGCAATATTTTTTTAAACTAAATCTTCTGTTTCCCACTCTATACTAAATAATACAAATCATCCTGCTCTTTAAGATTGATCTTTTATATCGGGTTGAGATATTGTTAGTGCTGAATCCGAATGAAGATGGAAAAGAAAATACTAATCTGTGATACGAGCCGGGACCTGGTCCAGGTACTCAAAGCGATATTGTCCGAGCTTACATCTGCAAACATCCTTCCCGAAACATCTGTCAGCGATGCCTATGAGCAGATAGTACGGAACCGGCCAGATATATTTATGGTCGATCTGGCTATGCCCAATATAAAGGCTGATAAGCTGATGCATGATATACGTCATGAAGAGGGAAGGACTGCGATATACATTATTTCACTATCGGCCACTGCGGAAGGGATGCGCTTGGCTTTAGCTGCTGGAGCAGATGTGGCGATGGCAAAGCCCCTGGATTTGGATGAATTAATAGGGCAGGTGAACCGCGCACTTCAATAGCTAGCAATCCTATTTGATTTCAGAATACCGCTCGAACTAGGAGCGCAATGCCATGAGGAGTCAGTTTGAACTATCCCAAAGCATTGCTATCTTTCCATTCCTTAAATGTATTGTATGTTTCCTGCTGTAGGTTAGACTGTCGTTCTATAATAGTTACGAGGTCTAGCGGTGCGCCTGTCGAGTCCTCTAGTGCGTGGCGGTAAGCCTCGCTGAATTCCTGCTCTCCCTGGTCGCAACTGTCGAGGATAGATGCTACGGTATGGGACGAAAGTGTCGACTTTAAGGTCATCCAGGCCCGGAATAGCTTGCCGCTATCGCGGGTGTTTTCAGTCGGCTCACCTCCGCTTTGTACGACCAAGGGGGCCAGTTCATTTTTGAAAGCCAGCGATTGTTCCCGTAGGTCCTCCAGGATTTGCCGTATACCAAAAGCTTCTTTATTGGGCAGTAGGGCGATGGCCGTTTCATACCCCTCGATACGGTCATTATTGATTTCTATCAATCTATTTATTAAAGGGGTGCTGTTGTATGCTGTCTGTTCCATATGTTTTCTTAACTAAATAGTACCATTCTTTTAGATAGAACACCCGATCTCTTATTTCGTTGTGTTTTGCCTTCCCTTTTAAATAGGCTTTAGGAAAGTGAAAAATAAATGAACGTTTAGGGTGCATGACTGTTCTATTTGCGAGACTAGCCTATAGAAGGATATTCTCTACAACTTACCTAATGCGCAATGTTAGCAAAGTTTAAAACAGTATTAATGATTGGTGGTGTTTCTTATGGGAGCACCACTTTTTTGTACATAAGCAAACGTTATGATTGAAATGGACGATATTATAGGCCCTGATTCTCAAGGAGCCTTTTTGGTAGAGATAGCCATCCGGACGGTTATTATGTTTGTACTGATACTCACCATCCTCCGTCTATCGGGGAGAAGGGGCGTACGTCAGCTGACAGTTTTTGAGGTGGCCATCATCATTAGTCTGGGCTCGGCCGCCGGCGACCCGATGTTTCAGAAAGATTTACCAATTGTGTACGCTGTCATTGTTTTTGCCTGTGTGATGCTGGTGTATAAAACCATTACCTGGCTAGCCTCCCGTTCTGAAAAACTGACCCATGTACTCGAAGGAAAGGTATTATCCATTGTCAAGAACGGGACATTCGATCTGCAGCATGAAGATGATAACAACTTTTCTAAAATGGAGTTTTTTGCAGAATTGCGGAACCTCAATGTGGAGCATCTTGGGCAGGTGCGTGATGCGGTACTGGAGGTGGATGGGACGCTCAGTGTGTTGTTCTATCCGGACGAGGAAGTTCGGTATGGCTTACCGCTATTTCCGGCCTCCTATAGAAAAGTAAATGTCGGTAGTACAGAAGGCCCATTTGCCTGTATGTACTGCGGTTATATTATGGCACATATTATCAACGAGTCCAGAGGATGTACGCGTTGCCATAAGAAAAATTGGGCAAAGGCGCTTAATACAACGCGGTATGCCTAACGCTCCTTTTTGATTTAAGCAAAAATAGAAGGTAGATATTATATGAATGAAAATAACAGTTCAAAGAAGGTAAACGACCACCTGGCCAATGAACGGACGTTCCTGGCCTGGATACGGACCAGTTTAGGGATAATGGGATTTGGCTTTGTGGTCGTCAAGTTTTCAATGTTCATGCGACAGATCGCAGCTATGTTGAGTCCCCAACAGGCTGAGCCTGCACCGCATGGGTACTCCAGTGAGGTCGGGACGGCAATCGTTATTATCGGGGCTGTCACGGCGCTATTGGCCTACCTCAAATACCGTAAGATAGGCAAACAGATAGAGGAAGGAGAGTTTATGCCGGGTTCCTCTATCATCAGCGTGCTAGCCATCCTGATTGCTGTGATCGGTTTTATCCTGAGCTGGTACCTCATTGATAGTTTTTAACTGTTTATGAACTATTCCCGCCCTTTATTGGTTCTCTAGGTGACATATCCGAAATTAGTATGGCAAAAGAACACAACAATATAATCAAGACACACTTTACAATATTAAAAAACACGGTACTCGGATTTATGAACGAGTCGGCCCTCAAGTACAGCGCTTCGCTGGCGTATTATACGGTGTTTTCCGTAGGTCCTATTTTGGTGCTGATGATTTCGCTGGCCGGTATATTTTTGGGCGAAGAAGCCATACAGGGGAGAGTCTTTACAGAGCTACGGGGCCTGATCGGTAGTAGCGTCGCTCTGCAGGTACAGGATATTATTAAGAATCTGTCGCTCTCCGGCAAGTCGAATATGGCGCTGATCATTAGTGTGGTGACCTTATTGATTGGGGCTACGACGGTGTTCGGCGATATTCAGAATTCCATTAATAACATCTGGCATGTACGGCCTAAGGTCAAGAAAGGTTGGCTCAAGATTGTAAAGGACCGCTTGTTATCTTCGTCGCTGGTGATAGGCCTTGGTTTTTTGCTGGTCGTCACATTGATTGTAAACGGTGTGGTGATGGCGCTGACTGACCGCTTGCAGCGTTTCTTTCCGGATACCTCGGTGCAATTATTTAATGGCATTAATTTTTTGGTGTCTTTCGGGATTATATTCCTGATGTTCTGTATTGTATTTAAGGTACTGCCGGATGTCAATATCAAATGGCGGACGGTTCGGTCGGGGGCTCTGTTCACCGCGGTGTTATTTGTCATCGGACATTTCCTGATCGGTCTGTATATTGGCAATTCGGATACCGAAAGCACTTACGGAACAGCGAGTGCTATTGTGCTTATCCTACTGTGGGTGTATTATACCTCGGCCATACTCTATTTTGGAGCGGTGTATACACGGGAGTATGCCATTGTCAAAGGTACGCCAATACAGCCTTCCGAATTTGCGGTGTATGTAGAGGTGAGGGAGATCGAGCGCGAGGTGAGCGTAGTGCCAGCAGCTCCTTTGACCGACGAGGATAAGGCAAAGGGCAACCGGGATGAAACGTAGGTGTTTGTACGTAATCCGCTGTAAATAATACGGATTTGAACCAGAAGTACTCAACGCTATGATCAGATGTATGTTCTCCAGGTAATCATTAAGTATTAAAAAATTAAATACGGAGAACTATGGCTACGACAACAAAGACCCCAACTAAAATGCAAACAAAGGCTTCAACGAAAACTTCGGCAACAGATGCTAAAGCGAAAGAAGCACCAACAAGTGCAAAGGCGCCCGTGAAAGAAGGGCAAAAGGAAAAGGCTAAATCAGGTGCGGCAAAAAATCTGCAGGATCTATTTGAAGATGGCCTGAAGGATATTTTTTGGGCAGAGAAAGAACTGTTGAAAGCGTTGCCCAAAATGGAGAAAAACGCGACTTCCGAACGGTTGAAAAAAGCGATTACACAACATATCCAAGAGACGGAGATGCATGTGCAGCGATTGGAACAGTGTTTTGAAAGTATGGGACAAAAAGCGAAAGCAGAGAAGTGTGATGCCATGGCCGGACTGATTGAAGAGGGGAAGAGTATTATGGAAGAAACAGAACAGGGACCGGTACGTGATGCAGGCATTATTGCGGCGGCACAGAAGGTGGAGCATTATGAAATAGCGACCTACGGTACACTGGCCGCCTTTGCTAAGGTATTGGAATTAGAAAAAGCGCTTAAGCTGTTACTACAGACACTGAAAGAAGAGAAGAAGTGCGATGAGCTACTTACTAGCTTGGCGGATACGAATCTTAATTCAAAAGCAGAATAATATAAATAAACTCTTAGGCCACCCACTACAACGATTCTCCACTATTATTTGTTTTACACGGTGCAAAAACATGATGAATTCAGGGGGGGCTATTATTTTAACCGACTATTAACTATGGAACAGGCCATCAGTCAACGGAATATTAGAGTTATAAAAAGTGTGCAGGAACCGGACAAATTGACCCATACGGAGGTATTGTACGGTGAATATCCAGACGATGGGCAGGTACTGCAGGTACTACGCGATCTGGAAAATCAGTATAGTGAGAATCCATCGTATGAGAAGTTGCACGGTTTTAAGGAGCGTCTATCACTAAGTTTTAGGCATCGGGACTCTCAGGAAATTATAAGCTTTACCACGGAAGACTAATCTGTGTCCAAAGTACCAATGGTTGCGTTACGGAAGAACAACCGGACGAGTGTACCTTTACCTTCTCGACTCGATATATTGATGGTACCCTCGTACCGCTCCATAAGGCGTTTGACCAGACATAGACCGATGCCGGTGCCTTGATGCCGGGATGCATTGCTCGCACGCCCATGCACACAGAATATCTGGTCCAGCTCCGATTCTGGAATACCTATTCCATTGTCTTTGATGAAATAAACCGTCCCTTTGTCAATCTGTTCACTGTAGATTTCTATCTCGGGTTGCGCTACGCAGGTGGAATACTTGACGGCATTGCTGATGGTATTTACGAATATCTGATAAATAGCACCAATATCTCCGTATACCGGCAGGATTAGTCCTAAGTGGATGTTGCCTTTAAATTGAGGATAAAGTAGTTTAACCTCCTGGCACCAGGTTGGCATGCGCTCAAGGAGTTCGTTCATCTCCTGCACGTTGGCAATAGAACGGGCGATACTGAGCTGTACGGTTTGATTGACAATGTTTTCGACATTGCTCAAGGCCTGGGCTATGGTATCGTACCACTGTAGGTTATGGAAGGTGAGGACATCTTTTTGATTCTTGAGATAGCCAATGCCCATTTTTGCAATGGACAGCGGATTCTTTAGGTCATGCGAAAGGGTGTGCGTGAGTGTCTCCAGGTCATTGTTAAAGGATAATTGCTCCTCCCGTAAACGTAATTTACGGGTTGTTAATTGACGTTTGGTGACATCTGTGGCCGTATGCAGAATGGCATAGGTATCGCCCTTCTGATCCACCAATGCTTTGTATTCAAAATCAAAGTAGCGGGTATCTTTATTCGGGCCATCTATGATCACTGCCGGGGTGTCCGTAGCGCGGTAGGTAATCCCGCTGTGCCATACCTTTTCCAATATACTGGTAAAACCCTCTTCTGTAAATCCGGGAAACACCTCGGAGAAAGACTGGCCCAGAATTTCGGGACCGGTACGCCACATATGGAGCATGGCCGCATTGGCGTAGGTAATGCGTAAATCTGAATTATCATAAATAGCGGTGGCCAAAGGAGAATGGTCCAGTGCATTTAAAAGATTCAGATTCGTTATTTCCATAGTATAATCTTAGGATATAATTCAAACTTTTAATAAGGCATAAACCATGCCAACTGCATGATGCTAATCTGCTTGCATTATGCTGGTAATTAATAGTGTAAATGAGTGTTATAGCACCTGCTTATGGAGGTGATGTTTTCCATTCTGGTGTTTCAGGCGGGCATCGACTGTGTCTTCCGCCTCCTCTAGCTGGTCTTTAAATTTTAGAATGAATAGGGTGCCCTTATCTAGTTCACTTTCTATCTGTAGCTGTGCGTCCAGCCGTTGGGCGATACGCTTGGCAACGGATAGGCCTATGCCTGCTCCCTCAAAATCCACCGCATTGCTCGTTCGTTTGAAAATTTCGAATACGGTATCCAGCTCATCTGCCGGAATACCAATACCATTGTCTATGATATGATAGATGATATGTTCGTCTTCTTTATGACTTTCGATACGCACCTGCGGGTGTTGCTTTTTACTGCTGTATTTGATGGCATTGGTCAAGACGTTTGAAAACAGCTGATAGATCAGATTCGTTTCACCCAGGAAGGGGTGGAGTGTGCCGATTTTGATATCCATAGCCCCATTTGGGTAGGTCTTCTTACTGTCTGAGATGATCTTATGGATCAATACTTCGGGGTCAACCAGGCGGGGAGTGAAATCGAAGCTTTTGGATTTCGAGAACTCCGAAATCCGCTGTATCATGTCGGACATGAGCTGGACGGCATCGAGTACGTTGCCGCTTATTTTCTTCAGAAAATCGTCCGGAAGGTTGTTGCGTTGCTGGATAATCTGGGCCGCCAATTTGATTGCTGAAAGCGGATTTTTGAGGTCATGGCTCAGGGTATGGCTATAGGTATCGAGTGTACTGTTCAGTTCGACAAGTTTTTCATTGAGCACCTGGATTTCGGACATACGCTTCATTACTGCATCTTGTACGGTATAACGTACCCGACGCATAAATAGAAGCTCCCGCTTTTTCCAGGAAGGAGCCTGCCCTTGTATGGTCTGTTTCCAGGCTTCAAAGGAAGTACGGGGAGAGGGGCGATTGAGACCCGTACTGGTGTCATACCGGTAGTGTTTCTCGGGGTTGCCTGCCCATATCTCTTCTGCTTCGATCGCTTTACGGAACCAGTAGAGGTTTAGCCTCGGGATTTTTAAGATATCAACCTTAGCGACTCCCGGAAAGGAAGGGCTATGCGGACTGTCTACCTGTATCTGCTGATAGGCTGCCAGTTCTTTTTTCCCGCGTAGGGCGATGATCTGCTGTATCTTTTCGAAGTGATCCGGATCGGGACAGGAACCATAGCGGTAGGTTCCTTCGGGATGATTGATGAGCAGTCCATCAGCTCCGGCCATGTCGCACAAAGCGCCTGCATGGTCGCGTAGTACGGCAAGAATATCTGGATTTACCAATAGTTTTTCCTTAAGGTCTAATTCAAGGGTTTTGATACGCTTATTGTACTGCAGGTCTAAGTTCCGCTGATAGGCCAAATGCCTATTGACGGTATATTGGACCAGAAATACGCAGAGATGCCGCTGGCCGAGATCTATCATTTTAGGGATACGGTGCTGGCAGGTGACCAAGCCCCACAGATGCCCGTCTACTAAAATGGAAAAACTGGCACTGGCCTCCACATCTGCATTACGTAGGTACTGTAAGTGTATAGGCGATAAGGCACGTATGCTGCACCGGCCGAGGTCGAGTGTCTCGATATCCCGCCCTAGAATCGCATAGGTATCGGCATTGACGTCTACGGTATGTCTCGCAATAAACTGGCTATACAACTGTCTGGCCTGTGCCGGAATATCCGACTCGGGGTAGCGATAGCCCAATAAGGAGGACATATCATCGGCCGTTTTTTCTGCAATAACCTGACCGCTGCCGTCGTCCATGAATTTATAAATCATAACACGGTCAAAGCCGATAACATGATAGATACTTTCGCATAGGGCAAACCATAGGTTCTCTCCCGCAGCATCTAAATAGCGTGCATGCGAGTAGAGTTTTGTACTGCTGGGTTTGGAGGGGTTACATTGCTCGAACTCTACGTACAGTAGACCTTCTCTCTGGTGTAC
>JAITLW010000220.1 GCA_031277715.1 Sphingobacterium sp.
AAGTGAGCGCGTAAGCTTATATTTCCATCATCTTGACCAATAGATACGCGATGAGCACATACAACACATACGAGAGAATAGATATCCCTATTACCTTTAGGTATTTCGTGGCAGATGGTTCGTCGCCTTTGAAAGTCTTGAGGTTCAGTATCCAACCTACTGCACCTATGCCACCTCCCAATCCACTACCTACAATTATTAATAGCATCATCGGTAGGAGAGCCAGCACGTTCTGATACCAGGGAAGTTTTTCCTGTGTACTATACTTTATACCATCTATATCCAGCTGAGGTGTTAGCTCCGTAAACGTCGCTTTAGGATATATTTTAATAGTTTCTCCAGCGTCAGACTCGGCCAAAAAGGGGGTCCCTTTTTCCGAAGAGCGCTCCAGCTCTACACCATCTTTAAATAGTTTAGTCCGTCCCGTCCATATAGATGTTTCTATCTCTAGGAAAGCGTCTGGGAAATGTGGGAGTGCAAACGGATGCTTCATAACCTCGTTTATTCAAGTTCTTGATTCGGTTTTCTATATTACCTAATTGTTGTTAATACTTTCTTCTAAGGTATTCAATGTTTTCTTGCAAAACAAGCAATAATTACTACTTTTGATAGCACAGTAGGAGAGAGGGATTGGGATTGACCAGGTCAATATTAGCGGGGTAGAATAGAATGGTGAAAGGACTCCTTACAAAGGAGTGCCAACTAGGGGATTACTTTTTTCAAAAGATCAAAGACAAATCATACATCTAGAAACTTATATATTAATGAAAGATATCAGTGTTATTTTACGAAACAAAAATGTGTTTTATTTCGTGAAAAACAGTTTAAGATGATATTTTTAAAAAAAACTATATGAAAATTGAAAATTTACAAGATGGTGCCGTTCAGTTATTAACTGAAACCTGCCAAATATTAAATTCCGAAAATATAAATTATATCATAGTTGGAGGATGGAGTCCTTTTTTATTAAATAGTTCGCCTATAAATCACCCTGGGACAAAGGATGTTGATATTTTATTTGAGAATGGGTATAAAAAAGATAGTTTAAAGGAAATAATATTAAAATTTATTGAAAATGATTATTTACTATCAGCAAAACACGATTTTCAGCTATTTAAAGAAATCCAAGTTTCAGACAAAACATTTATATATAATATTGATTTATTACATCCATCAGAAACAAATATCCCTGAAGAAATTTATATTGATCATATAGATCTACAAATACCTTCTACAATATATCAAAGCGATACATTTAAGATGAAGTCTATTGCTTTACCAAGTTCACAAACTTTATTCAATAATAATTTAATGATACCGTACGAAATAAATGGGGTAAGTGTAAAATTAATGAATGAGATAGGAACTTTATTGACTAAGTCGCAAAGTTTAAAAATAAAGAAACGCTTTAGAGACTCACTTGATATTTACTTAGCTATAACTCAAACAAATCAAAATACTAACTTAGTTGTTGAGCTAGAGAAATTAAAACAAAATGACCTAGAAATATTTAATGTTTTATATGGTATAAGAGAGTTTTTTGATGAAGAGTCAAATCAAATGTATTATAATGTTAAGAAATATATTCATGATCTAGAATTGAATGAGTTTACATCAGAAATTAATGATTTTTTTAAAAAAATTGGTTTAAATGAGTTAGCGCGATAAAAAATATCCCCTAACATCGGTTTGAATTCAACTTTCGATTAATCCAAGCCCAAGCATCGCCAAACCACAACTCATTATGCGCAATGCACTCTAAATGTAGACTCAAATTTGATGGATAAAATTATTTTTTTTAAAAAAATAACCTCATCCGAATAAAATGGAATATATAAATAGTGACAGTAGTGCGATTGAAGTTGAAAATGTGAATTACAAATATTCGAAAGTTGAGTAAGAACATATACTGTACAAATTTTGTGCATTTTTATCCACCACAGTCTTTTATTATTACATCAAAATGAGTTTATATCCAACAACATTATTTCACTTTACAAATAAGCAATCATTATACAATATTTTAAATTCAAATTTTAATATTTCTTACGCAAGAGAGAAAATTATTGGACCAAATAATAATCGAGAATTTGCAGTTCCTATGGTTTCATTTTGTGATTTGAAATTGTCAGAACTAAAGCATTTTTTAAATTATGGAAAATTTGGAATTGGGCTATCAAAAGAATGGGCTAATAGAAAAAATTTAAGTCCAGTTATGTATATAAATAGACATTGCAGTCTGATGGATGATCTTATTACAGGCCTAAATGGAATATACAGTCATTTAAATCTTATTAATGATTTACCTAGGTTTAATGATTTATCAAATCATTATCACAACATAATGAATACATATCGCTATATTAAAAATTATGAGGGAGAATTGATTAGACAAGGAAATTTGACGAATCCTAATTACAGATTTGCTGATGAAAGAGAATGGAGATTTGTTCCTAAATTAAATACACAAGGAGTTTTACCTTTTGTCGCTATTTCAAATATAAAGACCACCGAACAAAAAGAGTTTTGTAATCGAAAAGTAGAAAATATTAAACTTGAATTTACCCCTGAAGATATAAAATATCTAGTTGTTGAAAGTGAGAGTGACATTACAGATTTAATAAATCATCTGCAAAATGCTAAGCGACATTTTAATACAGAGATAAGAAATAAATTAGCTAGTAGAATTTTGACAAGTGAACAAATAATAAAAGATATTTAATTGTAACTACGAGACTGTAAAATAAACTGTGTCATAGATAATCACTGAATATATTATTTTTGACATAGTTTTATGAGCATTAACGAGACAGATTTTGATTTTGAATCCATGAAGGACAAAGCGTTAGAGCAACTGCGTAGCGGTAAATCACTTTATGGTAAAGATGGCGCTTTCGCCCCATTGCTAAAGAGTTTTTTAGAGTCCGTCCTTGAGGCAGAAATGGACAGCCATATGGATGATTTCGAGCGTTCAAATGGTAACAGACGATTTTTTGTTTTTTGTCCAGATATATCTAAATTTTGCTAGTCTTAAAACACATAATAATACCATAATGACCTTTTGTGCTGTATAATCTTGTGGCTTGTAAAATGAATGTGCGATATTATTTCTAATATTAAGCCCTTTGTTGGTAAAAGTGTATTGAAACAGATTTATATCGTCTTTAGTGAAAATTTTTCCGATCACCTCGCTTCTCAATAAATCATCAAGAAGCAAATCTACCGAATTTCCATTTTTGTCAATTTTGGTAATTACACCATCAACTAATCCAATGATATCTCTTAGGATACCTTCAAATTTTAAAGATAAAATATCTAATGTTATTGTCCAGTTGGGAGCTTTATCTTTTAGTATGAGATTACATTGGTCAAAAAAGTCTTTCAATCCGACTTTTATCATCTCCAACCATGTGTATTCAATTTTTACACCATTCCTAGTAACACTTAAGGGAATGCCGAGGAATAGATCAGAGCTTAATATTCTAGTACATTTACTACAGGAGATCTTTCTGTTTGCAATTGCACTTAAAAGTATGCTGTGGACATATGCAGCTGTAAATGGCACTCTTTCCGCATACAAGTTATATTTCAGGTAATCTGTCGCTATAGTTTCATGCTGATTATTGTTTATGTCGTGAGACATAGGTTTCATGAGCTTTAGCATCATGCTATCTTTACTTCTGTCAACATAATCATCTATGATATCATTAGTGTAAAAAGGTAATATATCTCCCCACACTAAATCTGATATAATTTGTTTGGGGTGTTGGTTGGAAATTATGCTAATAGCCTCTTCTACTTTTTTATCCGTAAGCTTGTCATTGATAATTGAAGCTCCAGAGAATTTAACAAATGTGCATTTTTCTTTGTTAGTGTTATAAGCAAGTATCGCTTCATTTATTTTTCTCTTGTTTTTTGATTTTTTATAATATTGAATAATCTTTATATAAGTATGATTGTTCTGATGGGGGATAGCCATTTGGTCAGAGGTACCATCATATTGTTTAATCTCTGTGTACTCATTGTCTCCTAACAGTTCGTTTATCTTTTCGATTAGCGCTTGGTTCTGTAGTTTAGTGCTAATATTTAAAGCTAAAAGAAGATTAATCTCAATAAATCTTTGCTCTTTTTCCCTGCTAGCAATAGTTAAGCATAAAGTTGGAATACCTTTAAGCTCTAAGGGCTTAAATAATTTAGATTTAACTAATGAATCTATTATCCACGTTTTTAATCTATCATATATTTCAGTATCTAAATATGCAATTAATTTAGCTTTCAACTCGTCAATCTTATATTTGAAGGTTTTGGATAGCTCGATAATTAAATCTAAAATGTCCTGAAATCGAATATGTCTAGCGTTATCTTTATGGTCATTTAAACAAATTTCTAACGCTAAATTGTATGAATCTATAGCGTTGAATATGGTCTTATTGTTGTTTGTGAAAAAAAATAGCAGATGATAGTATTTACCTTTTAATAAATCATTATTTACAGTAGTAATTCTCTCTTGGAGGTATTCTATTGCAACTATTTTCTTTTTTCCAAATACCGTTAGAATATCTTCTTTTTTAAAGTAACTGAAGGCATTGAATTCTAATGAAACTAAAAATCTTAATTCTTCTGAACTTTTGTCCCAGTCAAAGTTTTCAGGCATAAGAGTGGATGTACACTCCTGTATTCTTTCCAATTCTTGTTGATATTTTAATAAGATGTCAATCTCGGATGGTGAGAGCATATTTTTGAAAGTATATTTAAAATATTAATGACCGTATTAAAATGAAAGCAGTCTCTAATTATGTCGAATGCAGAAACTTATTTCAAGATTATTCTTGCAGCTAATTAATTTGAATTAATCACACAATAACTGTATTAAATTATATCTTTTTAAGATGCTTTTCTATTCGCTTTGTTTCAATCCACCCATAAACCTGTAATAAGATACAATTTGTAATTTCTATCATACACAATATTCCCTCTAGTTTTGAGTTATCTGAAACATCATAATCAGTTTTGCCTACAAATGTGTTTAGAGAGCCTTTATCATCTGATAATCTAGTCGCATTCGAAATATGTTTGTTGCTGAAGTGGATAAAACCAGATGTTTCTTCATATACATTCTTCATCCAAGGATATTCTTCAGAAGCTTTACTTTTGAGATAGAAGTCTTTCATAAATTGCCCGTGTCTATCTTTCAATTTATGTATTGCGGATCCTTTCCAGATTTCCATGCCGAATTCATGAGGAGAGTCAACAAGATAAGACGCATACAACCTTAAAAAATTATCAAGATGGGGTCTGATAAGATGGGCAGCGGCTAAGTAGTTGTTGCTTTCGACAAGTGTGTGGAAACCATATAGCAAGGACAAACTTCGATTTAATATTCCAGAAATCAAATAATCCAAAGGATACATACCAGCACCACTTGAGATCATAGCTTTTGCAATTTGAATGATTCTATGCTCGAAATTAGCCAATCGAGTTAAACTTTGCTTAATAGTAGAGCTAAATGATTTATCATCACTATACATCAAAATTGTTGAGTCATTATCTAACACATGAGCCCAATATGGCATTGAGCTTAAACTAATAACGTGTATGTCATTGCCAACAAACCAGCCTAAATTCTCTTTATTGTCATCTAATATTAATCTGCCAACCCTACAATTATTATAATCTTCTTGTGGAGATTTGCTTAAAAAAACAGGAGTATCAAAAGTTGGTAGGAGATTATCGATAAAGTTCCATTCAATCATTGCTCTTAATCATATAAACTCTATACATTGTCAAAAGAAAAATCATCTAGAACGTTGTTGTTGTGTGCTAAAATCTATCATGGTTGTCTAATGAAACTTGAAATTACAAAAATAAATGTCAATCCCTGAGGAATCGCTTAGTAAAAGCTAGCGTACATCGTACGCTAGCTAGAAGTTACTTTGTCAAAAAGCCAGACGAAGTGTCTTCACCTTTCTCAATTGTGTCTTCAGGCCATTCTCTTTGTGGAGGTGGCTGTGGGAGAGGAGTACTTTCGTTACTATCCTCTGGGTCTAAGAATAATTCATTCATTAGCGTGTAATATATAAGGTTAAACAAAAAATAACAGTCATTATAAAGGTTAAGATCATATAAGTTTTGGTTTTATGAAAGTGAATCCCTCTTTGGTCATTGATCGTCTTATTATGATCTGTAATAAGATTTAGCCTCATTATTAATTCATTTACGAAAAGGTGCTTTTTTTGGAAGTTAGGTTGATGATCATTATAATCTTTATAGTCAATTTCATCTTGAGTGTACAGAAGTTCCATTTTGCGTATTTCTGTGGGCAGAGAAAGATTTTTATAATTAAATCCGTTAAAAAAGTTGTTGTAAGCTTTAAATAACTTCAACAAGCAGATCGTAAAACATAGAATGGCAAGAATTAGAATTAAAGAAGGTAAAACATTCTTTTGTGTACAAAAATCAATATTAAAGTTCTTTGTAAAAAAATAAAGTATACCTACAATAGCTGATAATACAGTCAATATAGGGCTTAGAGAAGCTTCCAGTTCATGTCGCCTTTTAAGCTCTCTTTCGTAAAGACTTTTATAGAATGAAAAACTATCCATTTTTAATCAGTCAATTCTTTTTTCTTGATCAATTCAATCAACTCATCGTTTGATAGTTTTTCGAATTTTTCTGCATGGTCTATGTGGATATAAATATGTTGTGAGCCAAGTTTTCCGATGGACTTGATTGTCTTGTTACGAGGTGGTCGGCCTAAAAGACTAGTGATTTCTGATGGGTTCTTATCATTAAATTCTTCTCCCATGGCTACCAAAGTTAATTTCGAGGTTGTAGGCGTACTGAAGTGTCCCTTCAAAATGAGGCTATCAAGTTTACTTGAAAACTTATTCTCATTATCCCTTACCGTGATACCTTTTCTTTGGCGTTCTGCTATTTTTGCTTGTGTAGTTTTAGGAAGTTTGTTTAGTGAAGGAATTGTCGCTTTGGGATTAGCAAAGTGATAGTAAGGAATGCCAAACACACTCGCTATATTTATCATTTTTTTTATATTGAGGCCTACTTCCCCATTGATTATATTTTTAATGTTGTTGGAGGTAGTGCCTGTAAGTTTAGCTAAGTCTTCTTCAACGATTTCGAATGTATCTAGATACCGTTGTACTTGGTTTCCGTACTCTTTAACGTACTTTTCTTCTGTTTCCATTGGAATAGTTGAATTTATTTTGACTTGTATATTTTATTAATTACCTTTGTTATAGCGATTTGAAAATCTTGGCAGTTTGCCTTGATGAACGATGTATCTCGATCCATAAACGACTAACTTATCTCGAGAGAAACCGTGAAATCGCCCCATGCTCAAAAAGTTTACTACATTTGTAGTTCTTTATAAAAGAAGCATGTGGGTGGTTCCGCGTGAACTCTAGGGATTGAGCTAGACTCCTTCGGGAAGAGGCAAAAAGGTTAGTCACCTATGGAACTAGAGTTGGAGCCACCCCTTGTTTTTACAGGACTTTTCCACTCTTCCATTTACATCGTTCTACATAAACTTTAAAATTATGAGAACGAACTATTTAACCATCCAAAAGAAACCCTTAGACTCGATCTTAGATTGCGGTCATTGGTTTTCTCTTTCACTACTCGTAAAGAACATCATTTCGCCACCGGAATAAAACTGCTATCACTGTAAACAGACAAGGGGAGTGGGGCACGGTTATTTTACAATATGTGCTTTTTATCTCACAGCAACGCATTAAAAACGCCTGTTGTGTTCTTGTCTGCTGCCGACCTATCATACTTCATGCAAAAAGTTGTATCATAGAGCGATATCGCATCTTTATTCTGGAACCTTAAAGGTAATGATTAGTTTCTATTGCTACAAATTGTTTTGTACGGAGCAGTATTGTTAGTACAATATGTGAAGGTCGGTTCTTGTATTTTTCTTTTTCCTAAGTGTCATATTACCAATGTAAAGAGACCAATTGTATTCACGAAAAGTGACGCTTGGGAATTTGTTTTATTTATTAATTGTGTGACCTGAAAGGGGACTGTATTGTCTTTAGACCCGTTCGACTCCTCTGCGTTTCGCTTCCCGATGAAGCGGGACACAGCAGGTGACGGGGATAGGCTAGGTCGCATCAAAAGTAACCGAAAAATGAAACATTTTTTTAGGGGTGGGGAAGGACTGTCCTGTGGACAGGGTGATCATGTTAACATGTTATCCAGTTATCAAGACCTTTCTAGTCGCCCAATAAGTATCAATGATAGACTGCTTCACTCTAATAGATTGCTTCACTTCGTTCGCAATGACGAAGAGGAAATGGAACGCAGTGACGAGATGGAGCGTAGTGATGAACGGGGTGCAGATAAGTCCTCGACTTCTCACTTAGCTCGGGGCAAGAATACCCTTTGTTCACCCGCAGTCTTACTAAAGTCCTACTGTGGCCTTACTGAAGTCTTACTAAATGTAAGGCGGGAGAAGGGCGGGAGTAAGGCGGAGGTAATACAGTCCGGGAAAAATCTGGAAGAAAGGTGTTCGGTCGATCCGCTTTTGGTAGGAAGTAGGCGTGGATCTGATCAGGAGACAGGTGACTTGTCGTCCTTTGTTCCAACGGATTACTTGCCCTATAACTACGATGTCAATAGGCGAGTGCAAGAAAATCGGAAGACAGCGACTAAGACAAGGATTGAGAAGTGGATAGAGGAGAAGAGGGAAGATGTGGATGAAACCTCGCAAAAAGGTCCTGATGCGACACCTACTGTGTACCAACTTAGTTCTGCCCAGGTTCTACCTTTGTTCTGCCTTTGTTCTACCTCGCCTCGATCAGGGCGTGATGGTTCCGTGACGTGGCTCCGACCATTCATCGGAGCGTCATCGCAGACTTATCGGAGCGCCATCGAAGCACCATCGGAGAATGGTAGAACGAGGTTAGGTCCTGGTAGGGATTTGGTAGGGTCTTTCTCTGCTTATCCGTTGCCTCGTGGTCGGTCATTCTTTGGTCTGGAACCAAGCACAAACCAAAGAATAGGCAAAGAACGGGCAGACAAATACCAAGCGAAGCCCAAGCCAGGCCCAGAGAAGGAGCAGAGAAGTACCAAAGAACAGGCAGAGAATAAGCAAAGAGTAAGTAGGAGGGATTTAGCGCATACTTGGGGAATACTTAGAGCATACACCAAACGTGCTTCGGCAAGGGTAGCAGATTGGTTCGGTATGGCTTCGGGATTGGGCCGTACCATTTCCGAGGCTTCTTCGACTGCTGTTCGGCAGTTGTTCGAGTCCTGTTTGGCTGTGAGTCGAAGGACAGTCGAAGCCCTGTCGAAGGCCACCCGAAGGAGAGTCGAAGACTTCCCGAAGAGCTCTCGAAGGATAGCCGAAGCGGAAGGGGCTCGAACTAAGGTCGAACTAGCCTTAACACAGCCTATGACTAAGGTTGAACTAGGAATGAACTACCAAACAACTAAGGATGAACTAGCAACGAGCCTACAGAGAACTAACGTTGAACTAGCAAAAGAAGTACCCGGAAGGTACTGTAAAGGTACGGGAAAGGTACTGAATAGTGGGGGTAAAGGTACTGGAGAGGTACTAGAGAGCTACCAAAGAGGTACTAAGGAGGTACTAACTGGTAGTAGGTCTGTTGTAGCTTTGGAGAGGGATGGTGGTGAGTTGCAAGTAGCTAGTTCGACTGATGATACGTCTATTACCGTAGATGACCTCCGGGAGAAACGTTTGATTTTAAAAGGTTTTCGGGCGCTCTATGAGGAGTTTAGATCTAAGGTGGGGTCTATGCTCGTTGGTGAGAAAATAAAGCGGGAGAGGGGCTTAAAATGCATTTATCGTTTTAAGGTTGCAAAGACTAAGTTGGAGCCAGTAGGCGAGAGACCTTCCGAAGACTCGGAACAAGTCCTCCACTGCGGTTCCCGAAAGATCGGGACGCAGCGAGGTGACGTGCTAGGAGGATTGAAACTATCCGCTTGTTTAATGATTCTCATGTTGTTTAGTTCGCTTGTAGGTGTGCAAGCGGTCGCTCAGGTGCAGTCGGGGTCGGTGCTTCAGGGTGAGGTAAGCTCGGCTGCCGATGGGTCGATCATTGATGGAGCTACGGTCAGTAATGGTAACAATATGGTACGCACGGATGCTAAAGGTATGTTTAGTATTACTGTAGATAATCCTCGTGGGGTATTATTGGTGAAGTCTATCGGATACAAAGAGCAACATGTTTCTTATGAGAAGGTATCTACTTGGATACGGATACGGCTTGAAGCCAACGAAACACAGATTGAGCAGGTGGATGTGGTGTCTACGGGCTATCAGAAAATGCCGAAGGAGCGTGCTACAGGGAGTTTTGTGCAGATCGATAATAAACTGCTGAACCGTAAGGTGTCGGCCAATGTGCTGGATCGGCTGGCGGATGTGACGCCGGGACTGATCTTCAACAACGGTAAGGGCGGTGCCGCACAGATGCGGGTACGCGGCGAGACGACACTGCAGTCGAATGCTTCGGTGCTGATCGTGGTAGACAATTTTCCCTACGAAGGGGATATCGCCAATATCAACCCGAATGATGTGGAGACGATAACCGTGCTCAAGGATGCTGCAGCGGCCTCGATATGGGGAGCCCGTGCGGGCAATGGGGTGATCGTGATTACGACCAAGCGCTATAACGGGGCTACAGCACCCCGCCTGAGTTTCAATGCCAATACAACACTGGGACAACAACCGGATATGTATTATCAGCCATTGATGTCCATTCCGGATTTTATCGAGATGGAGAAGAAGCTGTTCGGCCGTGGGTTCTACAATACGTACGAGAATTCGGCCGCTAAGGTACCGCTCAATCCTGTCGTAGAGCTATTGATTGAGAAGCGCGATAATCCTTCCCGTGCCGATGAGATAGACTGGGAGATCGAAAAGATGAAGGGCTATGATGTACGCCGCGACTATGAGAAATACCTGTACCGTAATCCCCTGCAGCAACAGTATGCCTTACGCGCAGAAGGGGGCAACGGGAGCAACCGCTATTTTGCGTCCTTTGGCTACGACGATAATCGCACCGAAGTGATCGGCAATAGCGGTACGCGATTTACCGGTACGGTCGGCAATAGCATGGGTTTCTTTAAGGATAAGCTGGAAGTTTCGGCACAGGCTTCCTTCACTCTGAATAATTTGAAAAATAATGGCTTGAAGGATATTACCTATAGTAGTCATCGAGGTATACCTAGTACAAAGCTATATCCTTATGCACGTCTTGCTGATGAGCAGGGGAATCCAGTAGCTGTGCTCAAAAACTACAGTTCGCGCTACCTCGAATCGGTGGCCAATGACGGGCTGTTGGACTGGTCGTATGTGCCACTGGCGGATCGCGATGAGCTGGATAATACCACTGTGGCAAAGGATCTGAGGTTGGATGCGGGGCTGAGCTATAAGCTGCTAGAGGGGGTAAATCTGCAGGCGCTGTATCAGTACGGCACGAGCAATAGCCTGAACCGCGAGCATAATAGTGTCAACACCTACTACACGCGCAATGAGATCAACCGGTTCTCGATTCGGGACGGAGCTACGGGTGCGATGCAGTATCCGCTACCGATGGGCGGTATATTGGATCAGAACAGGCTGGATACGCGCGCGCATAACCTAAGATTGCAGGCGGATTTTCAGTTTCGGTTTAACGGATCGAACGACCTAAATGGTCTAGTTGGATACGAAATTCGGGATCAAACAGCTACCACGGTCAAATCTCGCCTGTACGGCTATGACGAGGAGATCGGGCTGAGCAAATCGGTGGATTATACGAAGTACTATACGGCTTATTTTAATCCATACAGCAACTATAACATAATCCCGTATATGGATTCGGAGACGGGTGCGATTGACCGCTTCCGTTCGGTATTTGCCAATGCGTCGTACAGTTATGATGGTCGTTATGTAGCTACAGGAAGCCTTCGCTTTGATGAGAGTAACCTCTTTGGTGTCAATGCGAACCAAAAACGCGTGCCGCTCTATTCGGTGGGGTTGGGCTGGCACCTGAGCAAGGAGGATTTCTTCCATGTGGGGTGGATAGACCGCCTGTACCTGCGTGCCACCTACGGCAAGAGTGGCAATGTGGACCGCTCACTCACGGCCTATACCACAGCATTCTATAGTCCGAATGATTACCTGACGTGGTTGCCCTATGCCAGTATCTGGACACCGCGCAATCCCGACCTGCGCTGGGAGAAGGTGGCTACCTACAATCTGGGGCTGGACTTTTCGGTGCTGAAGGGGCGCATAGCCGGTTCGGCCGATTATTACAATAAGGACGGGCGCGATGTGATCAGCCCGATGAGTATGCCTGCTACGGTAGGGATCAAGACGGTGACGGGCAATTTTGGGCGTACCAATGCCCGTGGATTTGAACTGGTGCTGAATACGGTTCCGGTAGATGGTGACGTGCGTTGGAGCAATCAGCTGCTTTTCAATACCGTACGGGACAAGGTGGTAGAGTATAAAGGAGAGCCGCATACAGGGATTAGGGTAATAGGGAGTTCGGATGGGCAGACTCGCTATCCTATAGAAGGAAAACCCTTATGGGCTTTGTACAGCCTGCCCTGGGGCGGTTTAGATCCCACGAATGGTGATCCTATGGGGATTGTGGACGGGACGCTGTCTAGCGATTATAACCGTATAATTAATGGGGTTACTATGGACAATATACAGTACAATGGGCCCGTACGGCCCACGCGCTATGGTTCTTTCCGTAATGCGATAGCGTGGAAAGGGATGGAGCTGTCTTTTATGCTGGCCTATAGAGGTGGGTACTATTATCGTGATCCGGTGCTTTATTATGATGATCTACTTCAGGGCTTCCCAATAAATGGTGCATTCGATCGTAGATGGAAACAGTTTGGAGATGAGAAGGTAACGTCAATACCTTCAATGCCTGATAATGTAGTCACGCGCAGAGATGTCTTTTATAATTATTCGGATGCTCGGATATTTAGAGCCGATCATATCCGCCTACAGGATATGCGCCTGTCGTACGATCTGCCAGTGCGCCATTGGGGTATCAAAGGCTTAGATCATGCCGAGGTGTATGCTTATGCCAATAATCTTGGCCTGATCTGGAAAAAATCGAATACAGAATACGATCCGGATTTTGCCAATGTAGACTACCTGCCTATTCGAAGCTTTAGCATCGGTATCAATTTTACGCTGTAATAGGCAGACAACACACACACACACACACACACACACAC
>JAITLW010000328.1 GCA_031277715.1 Sphingobacterium sp.
TAATGTCAGGATTTAGAGAGCCTGATGCATTCGAAACAAATAGCTTCTGAATACCCAGCGCTTTCATCACCCTTACCGGGAATGTTACCTCCTGCATACTGTAACCTTCATAATAATGCAATCTTCCTTGCATAGCCACCACGTCCCTTCCATTCAGCTTCCCGAATATAAGCTTGCCGGTATGAAACTCCACAGTGGATATTGGAAAATTAGGAATATTCGCATACATAATCTGATGCACAACTTCAATCTCCTCGACCAGGCCCCCAAGTCCTGTGCCTAATATTATTCCGAACTCTGGTGTAAAATCTCCAATTTTGCGTCGAATTGAAGCAACTGTGTCGTCAATCAAATGATACATATCGTATAATATAACAGTTAATATAGAATAAAGATACTTACTTAAATCGAAGTTTCCTTTGTCATACACGTTATTTAAGGTTAAAAACAAACTAGCCTTCTTTTAACTTACTATAAAATAAAAAAACCTTCAAAAGAAGGCTATACTCGCCACCTTTTGAAGGTTTCTTATATCTCTAGACTGCGTAAACTATTTATGCGACAGCGCTTTTTCAGTTGCCTGCCCCGGTGATGTCATTAACAACAGTAGGAATGTAATCAATCCATTATGGATAATTAAATCCAGCCCTATCACATAAGGTGTATAGGCCGAAATCACGTAAGTGTTGAGCAAGAACAAAAACAAAGGCGATATAATACAGATATAAGGTACCAATTTGTCATTCACTGCTTTCTTAGTTAGCATACCAAAAGCAAACAAGCCCAATAACGGTCCGTAGGTGTAACTTGCCGCAGTAAATATTGCGTTTACAACCGAATCATTGTTGATTAGTTTAAACACAAGTATAACCAATAGCATCACGACCGAAAAACCAAAATGCACATAATTTCTCTTCTTAACCAAAGCTGGATCATTAGGATTTTCCTTCTTATTAAAGTTCAAGAAATCGATACAGTAGGAGGTAGTCAACGCTGTCAATGCAGAGTCTGTCGTTGCAAAAGTTGCCGCCGTCAATCCCATCATAAAAATAATCGCAGGTAATACCGCAAGATGATTCAATGCAATCTCAGGATACAAGTAATCCCGCGTAGCGAGTGCCGAAATATCGATCCCGTTCTTCTCCGCATAGATATATAACAAAGCCCCTACAGCAAGGAAGAAAATATTGATCACCACAAATACACTTGTAAACGTAATCATGTTTTTCTGCGCTTCCTTAATTGTCCCCATCGACAGGTTCTTTTGCATCAGATCCTGGTCAAGCCCAGTCATCGCAATAGTAACGAATATACCGCCCAAGAACTGCTTCCAAAAGTTAGCCTTACTCCCTACGAAATCCTCCCAGAAGAAAATCTTAGAATAGGAACTCTCCTTAACTGCTTCAAAAGTATCTACAATACCAAAATCAAGACCTTTGGCCATAAAATAGATAGAAAGAATAACCGCAGTTATCAAGAATGTCGTTTGAAGGGTATCTGTAACAATAATGGTTTTCAAGCCTCCTTTATTGGTATACATCCAGATAAGCACCAAACAGATGATTACGGTAACCGCAAAAGGGATATTCCAGGCATCAAAAATAAAATGCTGCAATACAATAGCAACCAGATACAGACGGAAAGCCGAACCGATTGTTCTTGACACCAAGAAAATCGCAGCTCCGGTTTTATAGGTCATATGTCCAAATCGCTCTTCCAGATACGTATAGATCGATGTTAGGTTCATTCTATAATACAGAGGCAGCAGCACATAGGCAATGATTACAAACCCCACTGCATTTCCGAGAACAAACTGAAAGTAGCTAAAATTAGAAGCTCCTACTGCACCAGGCACCGAAATAAAGGTCACCCCGGACAACGCTGTCCCGATCATACCGAACGCTACCATATACCATTTCGAATTGCGGTTTGCAACGAAAAAAGTAGAGTTGTCGGCAGATCCTTTTGAGGTAAAGTGAGCCACTGCCAGCAAAACGCCGAAGTAAATCACTAAAAAAGATAATAAAATAATAGGTGACATAGTTTAGTTGTTTAGAGCTGCTGTTTTACTTTAAAGGCTTCAATTGCTTTACGCACATTACCAAATTCTTCCAGTAATACAGTCGCTGTATCTTCGCTTGCTCCCGTCTCAGCCATCACCATACGTACCCCTCTTGCGACCAACTTATGATTAGAAAGTTGCATATCCACCATCTTATTTCCTTTTACTCTCCCCAACTGTATCATTACTGAGGTACTGATCATGTTCAACACTAATTTCTGTGCTGTTCCTGCTTTCATACGAGTAGACCCAGTAACAAACTCTGGCCCAACGATGACCTCTACCGGGTATTGCGCACGTGCCGCTATTGGAGAATTTGCGTTACATACAATACATCCCGTTGCAATTCCCATCTCATTTGCCTTTTCCAAACCTCCGATCACATAAGGTGTACCACCAGAAGCCGCTATACCAATCACGACATCATTTTCGTTGATCGCGTACTCCTCTAGATCAATCCAAGCCTGCTCCATATCATCCTCCGCAAACTCTACCGCTTTACGTATCGCGATATCCCCTCCAGCAATCAGACCGATTACCCAATCAAATGGAACACCATAAGTCGGCGGACACTCCGACGCATCCAATATACCCAGACGCCCACC
>JAITLW010000334.1 GCA_031277715.1 Sphingobacterium sp.
GAGCTCCAGGAGATGTACCAAGATATGCGCTATACGCTCATGTCGGCTGACGAAAAAACGAAGAACATGCGACAGCTTGAGCAGGATATCCTAAATGTGATTCACAATAATACACACAAGAGCTACCATCTGAAAATCGATCCCTTGGATCTGCACACTATAGTCACGCTGATGAATAACCATAAAACCGATCCGATCATACTAGCCTATCTTCATAGCTACGATACCTTTCCTTTAGGCTATCCCTACAAGGTAAGTGACTATGCCGGAGACGACGAACTATTGGACTAGCACTCCATTTTCACCCTTATACTATTCGGCCTATAAGTATCATCATACCGGCCTAACACTCCCATGCCCTATTGCGCGACCTTAGCACTATGATAATCTACATCGGCAGGTCATGCTGATCGGCAACCGGATACAAGGCTTATCTGGAGAAAGGGCGCGTCTGCCAAAAGACATATCGAGCTATCCATAGATGGCACAACACAAATAATCAAACATCTAAAAACAATGCGTATGAAACGTATTAAAACAGTGAGGACATCACTCTTCACTCTAATCTTAGCTTTCTTTGCAATCGGGACCTTTGCAATAGCGAACGAAGTGATGAATAAGGAAAATGTAGAACAAGCTGAAGTTCCTTATTATTATATCGGACCTCAGACCAGTAACATGATTACCTTAAAAAACCCCGCTAACTGGCAGACAAGTCAGCCCGCGGAGTTTAATTGTGGAGGGGAAGAAGAAGTACCGTGTTCAATTCCTGCAACATCTGCTTCTCATCTTCAAACCAAACTATCCACAGCTTCTACTCTAGATGACGTATTGGCAATAGCCAGTAACAGAAGGGAAGCTAGTAATTAAAGCTCGGGAAACTGCTTTAATTATATTGTAAGATTAGCGGGTGTATCTTGTCAAGATACACCCGCTTCTTCAATTTGGATTCTGTTCTATTTTTGATATTTCAATAACATTAATGGGTATAGGCAGTGCATATCGAGGATCATTAGGAGGCAATACATAGGTCTTACCATTAAAATTCCGGGTTAGTGAAATATTTGCTCCCAAAGCATTCAGTCGCTTAACGTCATACCACCTCAATGTACGCACTAATAGTTGTTTACGCCGTTCGGACAAGACTAATTGAACAACTTCATCTTTAGATCTAGGCTCAATCGGCTCATACAGACTCTCCCCGTTAACCTTCTTCCATCTTGACTCCAATAATTTATTCAAAACACTCAACGCATTACCCAATTGATTATCGCGAGCATAACACTCGGATCGGATGAGATACATTTCATCTACAGCCGCCCCACAGAAAAGTGATGAACTACCACTGTAGTTGCCTCTAAAAGTCCTATAACCAACATTCTCTTTAAAGAACATAGTTTTTCTCAAATCGTTATCTTCATAACTGTCATAAATACTTTCAACTATACGCATTCCTGTAGCGGAGAATTTCCCTTGAGGAGTAAACGCGCGATAATAGATTACTTCATCGTTTGCCGCCACCGCAGGCATAGGATAGTTCTTTTTGATATCCAAAGTATTATAATCTATAAGTTTATCGTATATAGCTAAACAATCTTCGGCATAACCAAGTGCCGTATCAAAATCCCCGATATACAAAGAAAGTCTAGCCAAGTAAGCAAAGGCTGCCGCCCTGGACGGTCTGTATTTAGATTGGGAATGGATAGGCAACAACATAGCGGCCTGTTCCAAATTTTCTTTTATAAACTCAAATGTACGACCCAATTCTGCTCTAGTAACCGGAATATTAAAGTCTGAACTGGTGCGCAACGGTAAGCCCCACTTATTGGTCGCCATCCCTATATTATAGGCTGGACTCCACACCAAAGCCATGTTAAAATAAGCTACCCCTCGAATGAAGAAAGCTTGCCCTTTGATATTGTCGAATTCAGATTTTTCATGATCGTCAGGCTTATACCCCTCTAAACCATCCAGTACAAGATTTGAATAGTATACCTCTCTAAAACCATTGGTCCAACCCGAAGAAAGTCGATCTATATGAGGGATATCACCATCCCACAGATACATGCCTTTATCACTTTTTATAAGTGCATTTACATCACTATTTTGCAGGTAATAATCGTCAGCACTGATCTCCCCTTCATTAGCTCCAGACCCTACATTTGGATAATCATCCAAGAGCGCCTGAAAATCTTTCAGTTTGTTGGGTACAGCCAATTTCTTATCTGACTTCTCATCCAAAAAATTTTCGCAGGACACCAATAACATAGCACAGGCACAATATATCAGCGTAATAATTTTATGTCTCATAGTTATTTAAAGTTAACCCGGATACCGGTTGTTATTACCATTGGCGGACGTGTAGCATATCTACCTGAGTATTCAGGATCTATCCCCTTTTTATTTGCTTTCCATAAAAGCCCCAAGTTCCTTGCATTAACGAATACATTAACGCGATCAAATCCTAGCTCCCACCATTTGAATGAATAGTCTACATTTATGTAATTAAGCCTTAGGAAGCCTGCCTTTTCCGCATTGATTGAGGCATTTTGGTAAAAAGCATCACGTTGGGTATCCGAATAGGGATATACCATAGAAGGAACGTTGGTGTATAATTCATCCCCTGGCTTTTGCCATCTATCTGCGTACTCAAGGTGCCCGACACCATGATTGATCAAGCCGTAATAATCTATTGCATCACGTCTAAAGTAATGTCCCCATTTATAGGAAACATTGATATCAATACCAAAAGATCCGATCGTAAATGAATTGCTCAACGAGCCGAAGTAACGAGGCAATGATGGACCATGAAAGTAAAGGCTTTCGGCTGAACTCTCACTCCCTGATATTTTTTCATAGTCCTTACTTATCTCACCATTAAAATATCCCATAGGATCTCCATTGACCGGATCCAATCCTGCCCAAGCGTAAGAATGCAGTGCGTAGACAGGTCTTCCTTTTATCGCGGAGATGCTACTACCAGAAACCAAAGCATTAGGCGCCTCATTGGGTAAGAAATAATTGACAACCTCATCCCTATTATAGTTCAGATTTAAGGTTGTAGTCCATCTAAACTTAGCTCTGTCAAGATTTGCACTTTGCAAACTAAGATCTACTCCATACCCTTTCATTTCGGCTACATTTTTCTGAATACTCGTACCTATTCCTAATGTAGGATCTAGTGTCTGTCTCCCAAATAAGTCCTTGCCTGATTTTCTATAATAATCTGCAGTAGCTGTCAGAAAATTATAAATTCTGAAATCCAATCCGATATTGGTTGTTGAGACAGTCTCCCATCTAAGTTCAGGATTTGCATAGTTTTGAGGCCTTGCTATCGGCGCACCGATGGTATAATTGCTAGTCCCGATGTACCTTATCGTTGTTACAGCACTCATTCCGGGATCAATATTCCCACTCAATCCATAAGTAGCCCTCAATCGTAGATAGGGAATAGCTCCTAATTTAAAGAAGGGCTCTTTACTTATCTCCCACGATGCGCCTGCTGACCATAATAAATTCCATTTATCGTTCGTATTCACGCCAAATAAATTGGATGCATCTCTTCGGAAACTTGCAGAAACTGTATACTTGTCAGAATGCGTATATGAGCCATTGAAATAAGCAGAAACGAATCGTGTAGTTTTTCCATCAAGCCTGTCTCCATTAGGTATATAGTTGTAGCTACCTGTGACATAATCTGCATACGGAGTCACATAATCTACAGGAGTCAGTGTAAGGATATCCCTATCCAAACCATACAACCGAGAATCTTTACCTTCAGTAAGCACATCTCTTATCTCCATCCCTCCTAATGCTACTATGCTACCTACATACCAGTCTTTTGAATAGTTCAACTGCGATCTAAAACTATTAGAAACCAAAGTAGTTACGCTTTCATCCAGAATGGAACCTAACGGGATATTCCTTTTGATAGATGTTCCACTCCATTGGGAAAACCTATTGATCAAATTTCGCACATAGTAACTTTCACTATCCCTGAGTTGATAGTTATCATACTGCTGTCTTTTGTATTGATATTTGACATCTAGGCGCAACCCTTTATAGATAGACATCTCCGCACTGGTATTAATAATCAAATCGTTGAGCTTTGTTTTTGTCTTGGTCAACTCAGATTCGGTTATAGGATAATAATCCCAGTTCAACAGATCAGTCTGACTATCCGTATACTCGCGCCTCAACTGAGGGATGGGATTGTACATGCCTATATCATCTACCAGCTTCGCATAAGGATAGAGTTGATAACCACCAAATGAAATATTACCATAACCAGGTCTGCCCGAATATCCTGAAGCGTTGGTCAAATATATTTCGGAGGTAAATTTCAGTCTATCGAAAGGCACATACTGATTCTGTACCCTCATATTGAAACGATCATCAACTGCTTTTAGGTTACTATGGCTCTTATTATAGCCAGCAGAAGCCAGCCACCCAACACGCTGACTTCCGCCCTGGAGACCGATATAGTACTGTTGCTCTGAGGAGGGAGTATATACATGCTTTAAAAACTCTTTCCGTAAATCTGCATTTTTTAATTTCGATATTTGTTCTTCATAAACTCCCGACGTAATCGTACCTGCCTGCTTTTCTAATAACAAATCCATAACAGGAGTTAAAGGCGCTCTATTATTATCATTGATCCTAGTGTCATAATGCCCCTTATCAAACAAGAAAGTTTCAATATCGATATAATCTCCCGTTCGTATCTCCGGTATGGCCATAAGATCGGGTTTTGCCCCTACTCCCACCATAGAGGTTGCATTAATCTTCAAAGGCTGACTGAGTTTATTTTTTTTGGTGGTAATAACTATCACCCCATTTCCTGCCCGTGCTCCCCAGATAGAAGATGCAGAAGCATCTTTCAATATGGTTACATTATCGATATCATTGGGGTTTATCGTAGAAATATCACCTTCAAAAGGAAAATTATCCAAAACGATAAGCGGTTCTTTAGGTCCATTGATAGAACTGATTCCTCTCACCTTAAAAGAACCTCTCGCATCTGTAGTCTCATCATAAGTCAACCCATTGGCAATAGCCGGCAATCTTTCCATTATGGTACTTCCGACCTGCTTATCAAGCAGACTTTTGTTTACGCTACTGAATGATCCCGTAGATCTTTCCCTAGAGATAGATTGATATCCTGAATGCACAATATCAACTTCATCAATATGTATC
>JAITLW010000237.1 GCA_031277715.1 Sphingobacterium sp.
TACGATAGAGTCATCAATAGCGACGATAGTATCCTCGTGATCACGTACGATACCATAAGTTGTATCGTAGACGTGCTGTACCATATCCTGTCTATCTGCATCTTGCGTAATAAAAGTACGTAGCTTCGCATCTTTTACATTCAGCTTCTCAAAACGTGCGTGTATACTTAAGATATCATCCAATTCCTGATCTGAGATTTTCTCATCTCTATTTAATAGGATATTTTTCTGATAATCCCTTACATACTTACTCATTCCTTCCATCATACCGTAGTAAGATACCTCGGCAGTATTAGGAATAAAAGAGAATACTGTATTTTTGATGTCGTTGTCGATAGACTTCAACACTTGATCACATAATAATTTACCCAACGATTTACGTTCTTGGTAAATATCCGCATCCGATCCTCTAGAGAAATAAATACGTTCGAAAGAACATGATTTTTGCTCAACAGGCTGTCTAAACATCTCTTGCGAAATAGAACCATCCTTCTTCGCAATCAGTGCGTGTCCCGGTTTGATCTCTTGAACTGCTTCCAACGGGATGTTAAAAGCTGTTTGAATCACAGGTCGCTCGGATGCAACAACCAATACTTCGTCGTCTTGGTAAAAGAATGCAGGACGGATACCCGCAGGGTCACGCATCACAAAAGCATCACCATGACCTAAGATACCAGCTATAGTATAGCCTCCATCCCATGTTTTAGCCGAACGGGTCAAAATCTTAGCGACATCAAGGTGCTTACCAATCTGAGCAGAAATCTCTATATTAGAATAGCCTTCTTTCTTGAACTGGTCGAACAACTCTTGATTCTCATCATCCAAAAAGTGACCAATCTTCTCCAATACAGTAACAGTGTCCGCTTGTTCTTTAGGGTGTTGCCCTAAATCATAAAGCTGCTGAAGCAGTTCGTCCACATTTGTCATATTGAAATTCCCTGCTACCACTAGGTTACGGGTCATCCAATTGTTCTGTCTCAGGAAGGGGTGGCAACTTTCGATGCTGTTTTTACCATGTGTACCATAGCGCAGGTGCCCTAATAATACCTCTCCTGTAAAACTAACATTGTCTTTAAGCCACTGCGTATCCTTAGATTCCTTCGGATAAGCCTTATTTACAGCTGCAAATTTTTTCTGAACGTATTCAAAAATATCTGCTACCGCTGTAGATCCCATAGCTCTGTACCGGCTGATGTACCGGTTACCTGGTTTTACATCAAATTTAATGGTTGCAATACCAGCCCCATCCTGTCCACGGTTATGTTGCTTCTCCATAAGAAGATACAACTTATTAATCCCGTAGTAAGGAGTTCCATATTTTTCCTGATAATATGAGAGGGGTTTTAATAGTCTGATAAGTGCAATACCACACTCGTGTTTTATAGCGTCACTCATAGCTTGAATTGATGATGCAAAGGTACAAAAATTAGAGTTCTTACTAAAGCACCCCTGCATTTTTTTAAGTAAAAAACTTTCGGGTGACATAATCCCTTTACTTATCTTTAATCCATGGATGAATTATTCAAAATTTACAAAGTAGATATACAGGAGGCTAATCGCATCAAGAACAGCACCAATCTGCCCCATAAGCACGATTTTGAAGAACTCATTATCGGTATGGAAGGTCAGCTAGGCCATTTTATCGATTATCAAGAACAGCATTGGCAGGCTCCCTTTATCACCTTTGTTACAAAAGGTAAGGTGCATCGGGTGGAGCCTGAAGCTCTAAACGGAGTGTGCGATTTTTGGGTACTACGTTTTAAAAGTGAATTCATCCCCGAGATTACGTTTCAACTTTATAACACCTATCATGACCATGCAAATTTCCAGTTGCCAGATCGTGCAGGCCTCCATCGTCTCGATACGCTATGTCTGCTGATAATGGAAGAAATACAACAGCCCGTACCCGAGCTTGCTATTATACGTAGTCTCCTATCCTCCCTTTTTGTCCTGATCGAATCGGAGCGTAAGAAAGCATTGGGTGACAAAGAGTCAACTTCTGCTCCCACTCAAGACAGCACTTTTCAAAGTTTTCTAGCGATCCTTGAGGAAAATTTCAGACGTCCCGAAGGCGTTAACTTTTACGCTGAAAAGCTCTTTATGACTCCCCGAGCACTGAATGGAATAACCCAACGGATCCTGCAGCAAACCGTTTCGGAAATCATCGAAACGCGCAAGCTTACAGAAGCGAAAAACCTTCTGTTCAGCACCGATAAGAATATTGCGGAAATCGGATTCGAACTAGGATATAGCGACAAGGCTTACTTTACGAGTGTATTTAAAAAGAAATCCGGGATGACACCAAGCGAATTCCGACAGGATATGCGCTCACAGATTGCATAATCCTTATACTCTTTTGCGCTATTTTCATACCTGCCCGACAAAAACTGCCTTAAATTTGTACTATATATTTTCAGACGCTAAAAACATCAAACAAATGGAAGATATGAATAGAAAGCAATTTTTGACTGCAGTTGCGACACTTCCGCTAACCGGGGCAGCTGTTAAACTAGGTTCTCTCCATAGCTTTGCCAACACATTGGACACTACGGATAAGATGCCTGTATTATTTTTAGGTCACGGTAGCCCAATGAACGCTATTGAAGACAATGAATTTGTCCAAGGATTCAAGAATATAAGTAAAGAAATAGAGAAACCCCGAGCGATTTTGGTTATCTCGGCACACTGGGAAACCCGTGGCACCTATGTTACTGCCATGGAAAACCCAGCGACTATACATGATTTCGGAGGCTTTCCGCAAGCACTCTTCGATGTGCAATACCCAGCTCCAGGCTCTCCCGAACTAGCTAAGCTCACCAAAGAAATCATCACGTCCACCGATGTACATCTGGATGAAAAATGGGGACTCGACCACGGATCCTGGTCTGTAATCAAGCACCTCTACCCTAATGCCGATGTTCCAGTCATACAGATGAGTATAGATTATACCCAACCGGCTTCGTATCACTATGCACTAGCGAAAGAACTCGCAGCCCTACGGCACAAAGGAGTACTGATTGTAGGTAGCGGAAATATGGTTCACAACCTTCGAATGGTTTCCTGGTCACATATCGATACCGCAGGCTATGCTTTCGACTGGGCGAAACAGGCCGATGAGAAGATGAAAAAGTTTATCAAGGAAGGTAATCATCAGGCCTTAATTGACTATGATAAACAAGGTGCTGAATTCCAACTTGCGATCCCTACGCCAGAGCACTATATGCCGTTGCTATACAGCTTAGCGTTACAGGAAAAAAATGAAGAGCTAAGTATCTTTAATGACCAAGCAGTAGCGGGATCGCTCACTATGACATCGTTAAAAATAGGCTAAGACCACTTCGTTAGAGCTTAGCAAACAGACGCTGAAAGAAGCTATCTTTGACCTCAATACACCATCTGTCCGCAACGATTTGAAGTGGATAGATGGTAATAAAGTTGCCTTGCCCCTGTGCGCCCCTCCCTGTTTTCAGATCAAACTCCTGTCGATGATAGGGACATACGACGACCCCGTCTTTACACCAACCTTGATCCAGTGGAGCTCCGGCATGCGGGCATTTCCTTGAAAAGGCAATCCATCGCCCATCATGGAAAACCAAACAGAATGTCAGTCCCGATACCGAAACTTGCCGTATTCTCTCATCAGTTATCAAATATTCTTCCGGTATCTCGACCCAAGCCATGGTATAAACTTACATAAAATAGAAATAACGTCCCATAAATAAACATCAGATCTCTATTTATTTCAAGTTCCTTATCGATTATATAAAGCTTTTTTTCTAAGTTTAAGCTCAATAAATAGATTAAAGTGTCCGTTGATTTAAAAAAGAGATTTGACCGGATTGTAGAGATTCTGATCCAATTGCAATCCAAAAAAGTGATTAAAGCCCAAGAGCTGGCTGATCGTTTTGAGGTAAGCTTACGCACCATTTATAGGGATATCAAGAGTTTAGAGCAAGCTGGCGTACCGATTATTGGTGAAGCTGGCAGTGGCTATTCGTTGGTAGATGGCTACCGGCTCCCTCCTGTCGTATTTACCAAACAGGAAGCTATGAGTTTTATCGCCGCAGAAAAGCTAATGGAGAAATTCATGGACAAGAAATTGATGTCAGATTATAAATCAGCCATGTACAAAGTGCGGTCTGTACTCAAGCACAACGAGCGGGATTCGATCAGCGTTATCGAGAATCAGATTATCATGGGCAAATCCAGCTATGACACCTTTAATCAATCAGTTCCCCATGCCCTGCAGACTGTATTCGAAAGTATAGCACATAAACGCCAAATAGCCCTATCCTATCAAGGGGCCAATGACGGACAGCCTGATACCAGGGTAATCGAACCTATAGGCTTATTCCACGAAAACAACTTCTGGTACATCGGTGCTTATTGTCTAAAAAGGGAAGACTACAGGCAATTCCGGGCCGACCGTATTTTCACTATAGACCTCCTTGCGCAGACGTTTACCCAGCAGCATATCAGCCTTGAAGAATTAATGGCCAACCGGAAAAATAATATTCCTCCTATCTCCTTACATATACGTGTAGGACTGGACACGGCTCCACATTTGGATTGGCAGAAGAAATATTTTGGCTTCACACATGAACACCGTACAGCGCAACATGTCGATTTATTCTTCGAATATAAAGGTGCCCTGGATTACTTTGCCCGTTGGTTTATGATGTATGCCGACGACGCTTGGATTGTCAGCCCGCCTCTTCTCAAAGAACGTGTGGAGACTATTCTAGAGCAGAGCATAGGCTGTATCAAAACTGTGCTCCCATAGGTTGCCAGCCATGCAGTGGAATTAACCAATCGGTCAAACAAAACGGTTCAAATAAAGTTAACTATACATGACACATAGCAGTCCAATGCCACCCATCATCCGAGTTTCTGAAGTACTTGATTTACGGATCAGTGCCGCTGATCAGGCCGAAGGGCTTTTTCAAGCAATTGAAAATAACAGAGCCTATCTCGGAGAGTTTCTTCCTTGGGTGCCGTATATGAATACCCTATCGGACAGTGTTACCTACCTCACACAATCTCAGGCCAACTGCATAGCGGGCACAGAATTAAGCTACAATATTTATAAAAACGATATCTTAATCGGTCGCATAGGCATCCATCAGATTGACAGGTCTAATAATAACGCAGCTATAGGCTATTGGATTTCCGAGGATGCTCAAGGCAAAGGAGTCATTACGGCTTGCTGTACCGCTTTAATCAACATTGGATTCCAACAATTGGAGCTTCAACGCTTAGAAATCCTGACAGCAACCCACAATGTCAAAAGCTCGGCTATTCCTATGCGCTTGGGCTTCGTGCACGAAGGTATCATGAGACAGGTAGAACGTCATAGTGATCAGTATTTCGACCTCAACATATTCTCTATGCTAAGAAAAGAATGGACAGAAGAACACCAACAAACGTCCTAAATACAAACGAATAAGCGTATCGGCTAATAAGCGGAGATTAGTGGTATTATAAAAACCAAAACGGACGTCCACATTGTAGCTCTATTAAAATATGACGAATTAAATTGGTTGACTTTTACAAAATATTTTTGCTAATTTTATAGAAAAGATATGGCACCATGAAAGATAACTTTTCTACTATATCCGACCAATACGCGAAGTTCAGACCGGACTATCCCCAAGCTATCTATGATTTTCTATATCCTTTATTAAAGCAAAAAGAGTGTGCTTGGGATTGTGCGACGGGCACAGGACAAGTGGCCCGCGAGCTGGCCAAGGACTTTAATACAGTCGAAGCTACCGATATGAGTGCGGAGCAGTTGAAACACGCGTACTCCGCCGACAACATAAAATACTCCGTCCAGAAAGCAGAACATACCACATTTGCAGATGATAGCTTTGACCTTATTACCGTCGCTCAAGCGGTACATTGGTTTGACTTTCAACAATTCAATAACGAGGTAAAACGTGTAGGAAGGCCCAATAGTGTAATTGCTCTTATCGGCTATGAGCTCAACAATATCACTCCTGAAATAGACGCTATCGTACGGGCTTTCTATACCGATGTCGTTGGTCCGTATTGGGATCCGGAAAGGCGACACGTGCAAGACCGTTATCAAAACATTCCTTTTCCTTATCGTGAACTGGAGACTCCGGAGATTACAAATATCAAACTTTGGCAACTAGAAAACCTGATTGGCTATCTGAATACCTGGTCGGCGGTACAGCATTACGAAAAGAAAAACGGCAATAACCCGGTGCGGCAGATTGAGGACGACCTCCGCAAGGCTTGGGGAACTGTGGAGACGAGAAGAGTTAATTTCCCTATTATCTTCAAGGTAGGGCGTGTCAAATAAGTGGCTTAGGCGCTCACTTTTCTAGCGAATAGTAGATGTGCTAATAGCGCCATGGCATTAAAACCAAAGCCTACAGCACAGACGCCTGTCCACTGCCCATATTGCCATACCCAAGAGGCTACCAAGGTCCCTAAGGAACCACCAATAAAATACGAAACCATGTACACCGTATTCAGTCGATTGGTGGCCTTCGAATCAATCGCAAAAAAATCGGTTTGATTCATGATATGCGAGGCCTGAAGCCCCAAGTCGAGTAAGATAATACCTATAACTAGCCCCCAATAGGTTTGGCCGGCACCAAAAGTAAAGCCCCAGCTCACTAATAGAATAAGCAACGCCGCCAATATCACCTTATAGTTGGACCACTTACGTGTAAATCGTCCTACCGAAGCCGCCGCCAACGCACCTACTGCACCCACAATTCCAAAACTACCTACTACTGTCGCGCCTACATTAAAAGGAGGTCCCTCCAAATGAAAAATCAATGTTGTAAATACCGCCGACATCCCTGCAAAAGCCATTGCACCTCTAAACGACGCTAACCGTAGCAAAGCATGCTTCTTGGCCAAATCAAATACGGAACGGAGCAAAGAACTATAGGTTCCTTTAAAATTGGGCGTCGGATCCGGCAAGAGCTTATATATCCCAACCCAGGTCAGCACCATCAGCCCTACAGCGATCATATACATTGTCCTCCAGCCCCAAAGGTCGCCCACTACCCCACTCAGCATACGGGACAGTAATATCCCCAATAATAATCCAGACATCACCATACCGATGTTAGCGGAACGCTTCTCTGTCGTAGAGAGCTCGGCGGCCATTGGCACGAATAGTTGCGGAACAACCGAGGCTACTCCCAAAATAAAGTTTGCAACGCATAACATCCAAAACTCCTTGGCAAAACAAATCCACAGCAGGCAGGCTATAACGACCAGTAGATCCAACAGCACTAATTTTCTTCTCCAGACTTTGTCCCCAAGCGGTACGATAAACAACAATCCACAGGCATACCCCATCTGTGTCAAAACGGGAATCTTTCCTGCCGCCGCCTCACCGATGTCAAAATCAGCGGCTATTAAAGACAATAAAGGTTGGTTGTAATATATGTTGGCTACGACTAGTCCTGATGATATAGTCATCAGCCATAGTGTAGACTTACTTAATTTTATGGATTGCACTATTTATCTCCTTTAGGTCGCTAACTTACAAAATGATCCTTAAAAATCCGGTAGAATACCCCAATAAAAAACGGGATTCCCTTAGAGAGAATCCCGCTGTTTATCTTTTTGATACCACTAGTATCTTTCCCAGAAAAACGGAGGTTCGATACCTAAAGCTCTGAGATAGACGTATCCCTGAGCTCTATGATGTACTTCATTGTCTATGAAATACTGGATATTCTCTACAACAGGAAACTCATATTCCCCAAAAATCTTAAAGTTTTCCTGAAAGCGCTCTATTGAAATCTGCTCAAACAAGGCATCAATCTTTATCGTGTCGGCATCCCATCTCTCCAGGAGTTCAGCCTTTGTCGCTAAGGGTAAGTCGTGATTATACTTCTCAATCACATTGCTCACTATACTCTCTAACCCCGGAACAGCGATAGTCAACATCTCCTTTACCATATCAGAGAAAGGACGCATCCCTCCGATCGAAAAGTTAAATAAATCATGCTCCGGAAACTTCTCAATCGTACGTCTAGTCAATGTACGGTGTCCTTGCCAATTCTTTAAAAAATCTCCTTTTGAGACGATACCTTGTGTGTTCATATCTTTATATCTTTTGATTATACTCCAAAGGTACCTCGGTCCTTGACAAAGGTATGTCAACAGCCTAGTCACAGGTAGATTTTTTTTTAAAAAAAAATCAATAAAAAAGGTCTTGCTCTATTGAACAAGACCTTTTTATTGGGTGGACGAATATACTACCCCGCCTTAGAATCTAAAACCAAGCACCCAGTAGTTCTCGAAGAACCAAATTGTTTGCGATGCTTTATCCAGATTATTTCTGCCCGTTGTTCTAATTTTATTTAGATCCGTAAAACCAGTTTTGAAACTACCTTGTAGGTACATCCATTTTAGAAAATGATACTGTACGCCTGCTTTTGCTGCAAAACCGTATCCTGCGATATTCCAATAGTGATTCTCTCCCAATCCAAATAGGCGTACATCCGATCTCGGAATCAAAAGACCTCCTTCTAGTCCGACCTCCGTATTCACCGATTGCTTACGTGACTCGGACACCCAGATATCATCATAGCGCTCTATCCCTACGGCTGCAAAATTGTACCCATCGGTATGCTCGAAATAAAGGTCTCCTTCGTTAAGTGCTAAATAATCTCCATCTTTAGCATCTCCAAAAATCCCAGAAGGTACTCCAGGCTCTGAGACAATTTTATCGGCATGCCCGACAAACTTGACCGTCTGCGGCATATCGACCACATATTTCATGTGATCCCATCCCAATGAGATACTGTAATTATCCTTTATAAAATAACCAAAATGAAGATTGAATTGAGGGACCGTTATTCTCGCCGGGTTGACATAGGTCCAGCCCAATTTTGTAGGTCTGTCGGATGCTTTTACATCTTTTAAGGTAAAGTCATATCCGGGGCCCTGGAAGCGGATGTCACTTTTTGCATAGCTGGAGAAATTATAGCCCCAATGTGCGAAGAACTTTCCTTTATTACTTTTAAATCTATTATACTTAGGGTTAAAAATACTCTTTGCTACCCCTACCCCAGAATTTGAAGCTTCAACAGCTTCTTGGGCCATCGTTGATAAACCGATAGCCATCGCTCCCAAAAGGAGCATTGTTGTTTTTTTTAGCATTATTAGGAAAAAAGGGAATCCCGGTAGCGTTTACCGGGATTCCATATTATTATTGAAAAAAATTATTTTGCTTGGTTGGCACGGATAATATTTAATGCACCGCCGGCTTTAAACCACTCGATTTGTTGTGCATTATAGGTATGATTCACCGTGATACGGTCCTCAGAACCATCCGCATGGTGTAATACTAAAGTCAATGGTTTGTTTGGTGCGAACTCAGTCAATCCGATGATATCGATATTATCCTGTTCTTGGATTTTATCATAATCATCTTTATTGTCAAAAGTCAAACCTAACATACCTTGTTTCTTCAAGTTTGTCTCGTGGATACGAGCAAAAGATTTTACTAACACGGCACGAACTCCCAAGTGACGAGGCTCCATAGCAGCATGCTCACGCGAAGAACCTTCACCGTAGTTTTCATCTCCTACAACTATAGATCCAATACCAGCTGCTTTATAGGCACGTTGCGTCGCTGGAACAGCACCATACTCGCCTGTCAACTGATTTTGTACGTTATCCGTTTTATCGTTAAAGTAGTTGACTGCGCCGATCAAAAGGTTATTGGAAATATTGTCCAAGTGTCCACGGTATTTCAACCAAGGTCCAGCCATGGAGATATGATCCGTTGTACATTTACCTTTAGCTTTAATCAATACCTTCAATCCTTTTAGGTCTGTTCCTTCCCATGGAGCGAACGGTTCTAACAACTGAAGACGATCTGAAGTCGGCGATACCTCTACCACTACAGACGATCCATCTGCAGCCGGCGCTTGATATCCTGGGTCTTCTACATCAAATCCTTTTGTTGGCAATTCGTCACCTGTTGGTGGGTCTAACTTAACCTGCTCGCCATTTTTATTCGTTAATGTATCCGTCACTGGGTTGAATCCCAAGTCACCCGAGATTGCAATCGCAGCAACCATCTCTGGCGAAGTTACGAATGCATAGGTATTTGGGTTACCGTCAGCACGTTTTGCGAAGTTACGGTTGAAAGAGTGTACAATTGTATTTTTCTCTTGCTTGTCCGCACCTGCACGATCCCACATACCGATACATGGTCCACATGCATTGGTAAATATGGTCGCATTCAAGTCTTCAAAAGTCTTTAAAAGTCCATCACGGTCTGCAGTATAACGTACCTGCTCCGAACCCGGGTTAATACCAAATTCTGCTTTCGTTACCAAACCTTTATCAACCGCTTGACGAGCGATAGAT
>JAITLW010000347.1 GCA_031277715.1 Sphingobacterium sp.
CGGTATGCCCTAGTGCCAGTACAATTCCCGCTTCACAGACACGATCACCAAATTCCAAAGCACCTGGTAGTTCGGGAGCTGCACTCCAACGAGCAATCAGATGTCTGTATTTATTCAAAATAGACTGATATTCCAGAGGATCCGGATTCCGGATAAAACGGGGGTCTTGCGCTCCCCGTTGATTCATGGCAAAATAAGGCACTTCTAAATGTAAACCATAAAACCTAGCCCCAAACTGATTCACAGAGAGAGACTGTTCATATATACTAAAAGTTTCCCACAGTAACTCGGCCTCACTCGTCAACGTAGTTGGAAACATCGCTGTTGTCCCAAACTTCGCATGCGTTTCAGCAATGGTAAGATAAGCCTCCAACTCATTATCCATAAAATCAGCACCACCTCCCCCGTGTACATGTATATCAACAAATCCCGGCGATAGATACAAGCCCTGTGCATCTATAATTTCACCTTGCAACCCCTCTTTAGGCAGTGTTTTATAATCGCCAATAGCTACAATACGGTCGTCTTTTATAGAGACCCAGCCCCTATCAATAATACTATTGGGGCTGATTACATGCGCATTTATAATCGTTAGCATAACTAGAAAATATTAAACCTTTTTCCAAGAAGTAACTTTATGCCCATAAAAAGCATAGAATGCAATATACAAGAAACAAGGCACAAGCACCCAATAAGCTAACTGTTCGTTCACCTTATCCGCTATTGCCCCATAGATCATCGGAAGAATAGCATTACCACACAGGCCCATAATCAACAGTGCCGATCCCTGTTTTGCATATTTCCCCAAGCCATCGAGTGCCAAAGGCCATATCCCAGCCCAGATAAGAGCATTAGGGAGACCTATAAATACCAAAAACCAAATAGAAATATTCACTTCATACCCCATCCAACCTACATTTTGGTTCATTACACACACCATCAGCGCAAAGAAAAGCCCTAACAAACTACAAATCTGCAGCATTCGCTTTTGGCTCAGCACCCTTGGGATCAAGAGAATACCCATAAAATACCCCACAATAGTAGCAGAAAGCGTATAAGAAGGAAAGGACTTCGCATCCAACAAAGATACTCCCATGGAGTCGGCATAACTGATAATGGTATCTATTGCGATTACCTGCGTCCCGACATGTAAAAAAATTGCAACAGCACCTAATACCAGATGCGGAAATTGAAACAAGCTGTCTCTACCGGCAGACACTTCTGTGCCTTCAGGGTTTTCAATCTCGGGAAGAGGCGAAAACCGAACAAATAATCCAATTAAAAACAGAACAGCGGCCATAACCGAATAGGGAACCACCACGCGCAAGATCAGATCATCAAGTACTTCTGCTCTTAAGATATCATCCATCAATGGGATAGCCTTAAAAAGCTCATTATCACTAGGTCTTAAAATAGCCCAGGAGAATACTAAAGGAGCCAATATACCAGCTCCTTTATTACATATCCCCATGATACTGATACGCTGGGCTGCTCGCTCCTTGTCACCAATCAGCGTGATGTACAGGTTAGCAACAGTTTGTAAAACAGCCAAACCAGCGCCCAGCGTAAATAATCCTAACAAGAAAATAACGTATGTACGTCCAAATGCGGCAGGAACAAAAAGCAATGCCCCTACAGCCATAATCCAAAAACCAACAACGATTCCCTTTTTATACCCGACACGTTTCAATAGATAGGAAGAAGGCATAGACATCACCAAATAAGAAATGTAAAATGCAAACGCAACCAAATAAGACTGAAAATTGGTCAATTCACAGGCTATCTTAAAGTAAGGAATCAGGATGGCATTCACCCAGGAAACAAAGCCGAAAATAAAAAACATCATCCCGATAATTCCAATCGAAATATACGTACTCTTCTTATCTAATGTCTGTGTGGTCATAAATATGTATCTTATAATTTAGAAGACGATCCTTGATCTAAGAATACCACACACTCTTCATGCTGTTGTAGTATACTAGACGGGTTCAGATTAGAGATCGGTAATGTCAGACAGTTTTTAACCGCTTCCGCCTTTCGTTCATCAGGCACAGCACACACAATCTTTTTTGACTTCATTATTTGCTTGATAGACATCGATATAGCCTGTAGAGGCACCTCTTCAAGACTTCCAAACCATCCTTCCCCCATTTGTTGTTGTCTACATTGCTGATCCAAATTCACAATAAGATAAGCATCTTCAACATCAAAGTCTGCAGGTGGATCATTAAATGCCAAGTGCCCATTTTCTCCGATTCCAACAAAAGCAACATCAATCGGATGTGCACTTATTTTCTTCTCCAATCGCTCACATTCTTCCTCCGGATTATTTTCGCCATTGATAAGTATTACCTCCAATAGAGGGTCTACTTTTGCTACAAAACGCTCGGTAAGATATTTACGAAAACTTGCTTTATGTGTAATAGGCATCCCAATATATTCGTCCAAATGGAACATACGAACCTTAGACCAATCAATACCTGCTGTTGCAATCAGTGTTTCGATTGTCTCAAACTGACTCTGCCCCGTAGCCAAGATTATATTTGCCTCCCCTCTTTCCGCAATCGCTTGTTTAATCCATTCTGCGCCCAATTTACCCGCATGTTTTCCTAAATCCTGACGTGTTTCAAATCTTTCAATCTTCATTAGCAATAAAATTATTTATGAGTATACAATATAGTAGACACAGCCCTTAACGGGCGGCATGCCTATTTTTAATCCATTCGATATATGAACACAACACTACAAGGTAATTACCTTAGTATTACCTCCGGTTTTTAAGTTGATATCATGAATAATGTTATCTTTCCATCTTCCCATTGTAAAGTCAGGAATTGCTATAGGTTTGGAGCCATTTGCCACCGACCATTCACTCAATGGGCCGATAACACTCCAGGATGCGGCATCATACACATCCATATCCACAGGCAATCCGTTTCTTAAACAATCGATTAGCCTCCAGTCCATCATAAAATCCATTCCCCCATGTCCACCGATATCCTTAGCAAGCTCGCCAATATGTTTTATGATCTGAGGCTCATGCTCCATTTGGAGTTGGTTCAGTTTGTCCTCTGTTAGAAAGTCATCATGCCCAATAGCTATTTTTCCGGGAAGTGGATACTTTTGCGCAAATGCTTTCGTCCCGCTCACCATATGAATCCTAGAGTAAGGACGAGGAGTACTCACATCATGTTGCAGTGCAATCGTAGCACCACTATGCGTCATAATATTTGACAGGTTCATGTTGCCCCGGAATGGCTTATCCAGATAGCTTTCAAATCGCTTATCCTTACTGGCCATTTCCTTCGCCTTATTGTGTAAACTGAAATCAGCAGAGGACATCGACGATAGATACTCCAACCGATTACCTCTATTGATATTAAGCACTTGACATACGGGGCCTATTCCATGAGTCGGATAGAGATTACCATTACGATGCGCATTTTCCTTCAATCGCCAAAAATCATAACGCTTCTCTTCATCAAAAAAGCTATTCAAGATGTCATGTATATAGGCCCCTTCACAATGTACAATATCACCGAAGAATCCCTGTCTTGCTAAGTTTAATGTTAATAATTCAAAGAAATCATAGCAACAGTTTTCCAAAATAACACAATGCTTCCTGGTACGCTCAGAAGTCATCACCAGTCGCCAGCAATCCTCGACCGTTGTTGCTGCGGGTATTTCCAAGGCGACATGTTTTCCCTGCTCCATAGCATAAATAGCCATCTCCGCATGTGCCTGCCAATGTGTAGCAATATAAACTAGATCAATATCTTCCCTTGAACACATATCTTTCCATGCTGTATCACCAGCAGTATATAACTGTGCTTCGTGTCCTTCTGACTGAATACGTTTTTTAGCAGCATTCGCTTTTTCGGCCCGTACATCACATATCCCCTGTATACGCACCCCTTCTATCCGACTCATTCGCTCGACTGCGGCCGATCCTCTATTTCCAACACCTATAAACGCTAATCTGACCGTATCTAAGGCTGGTGCAGCATAGCCGGACATATTAAAAATTGGCTTATATTTCTTCTCTGCCTCTTTTATAATATTCTTGAGCTTGCC
>JAITLW010000373.1 GCA_031277715.1 Sphingobacterium sp.
GAGAAGAAAGAAGCATACCCCCGTAAAAAGTCGGTTTCCTGTCGGCTCACGTTCCGAAAGTTCGGTATATTGGGCTGTGTAGGCCGCTTACCGTAATAGTACTTGTCTTCAAAACCGTCCACATCACCTGAAATACGTCCCATATAGTTGTGAAAAGCAACATATCGGCCCAACAATCCATTGTCATTGCCAAGACCATTGGGAAATCTTCCTGACTTTGAATTCAATAGTATCTGATTGGTGGCCAAGGCAGATGCATTGACAAATATAACAGGCGCGTAATACTCCAGCATCTCTTTACTTTGCCGGTCTATGACACGTACACCTACCGCTTTTCCCTTTTCCTCATCATAGATAATAGAGTGAACGATAGCATCTGGCCGAAGTGTCAGGTGACCAGTCTTGGCTGCCCATGGAATAGTCGATGCATTGGAACTAAAATAACCTCCAAACGGGCATCCCCTATAGCATAAGGAACGTGCCATGCACTGGCTCCGTCCCTGTGCAATATGGACGGGCTGTGGTTTGGTAACGTGTGCACAACGGCCACTGATTACCTGCCTATCGTTATAATTCGCATGGATACGCTGCTGAATCATTTTCTCTACGCTGTTGAGCTCGAAAGGGGGTAGAAACTCACCATCAGGCATAGCGGAGTTACCTTCCTTCTTGCCAGACACCCCAATAAACTTTTCGACATGACTATACCAAGGAGCAATATCCCGATAGCGGATCGGCCAATCTACAGCAAATCCATCACGGTCGGGTCCTTCGAAATCAAAGTCAGACCAGCGCTGTACCTGTCTGGCCCAGGTAAGGGACTTACCCCCGACCTGATAACTACGTATCCAGTCGAAGGGCTGTTCTTGGATATAGGGCTGTTCCTTATCCTTGGTAAAAAAATGCATGGTATCTTCACCAAAGGCGTAACATTTGGATAGAATGGGGTTCTCCTGAGCCATCTCGAGTGGCACTCGGTTGCGATGGTCAAACTCCCAGATATCCTGGTATGCTGTCGGATAGTCTTTAATATGTTTAACATCTCGGCCCCGCTCCAAAAGGAGCGTCTTCACCCCTTGTTCGCAAAACTCTTTTGCCGCCCATCCTCCTGAAATACCTGAGCCGATCACAATGGCCCCGAATTGCTCTTTTTCTATCATTAAATCCCTGTTATCACCTAAAGTTAAAGATTTTGTACTGTATCTAAAAAAACCGCCCGTCCTGTCTTACTACTGCGCTGTGCGGCCTCCATGAATTGAAATATTTCTATCGTCTCTGTCGTCGGTACTGGTGCTTTACCCGTGTCGAAAAAGGTCAGGATTTCCGACACCAGAGGCCCATATCCGGAGAAAGGCCCCAACGGTGATATACCCGTCTCGCCAAAAGCAATCCCAGCAATATTAGATGCCCCTTTCCGTATACCGCGCACGGTACCTGTGCGTCCATCATGCCACACCCCTATGACCTGCTCGAAGTCAGGATGGAATACCCGATACACCTCTTTGCAACCTACCCCCATAACGGTAAATAGCATCTCGATACCATGGATCATATACCAGGCCTGGTCGATATGATGTGGTTCAATCTCGGCCGGGGTGTATACATCTGCACCGAGTACCTTGCCTATTTTACCTCCTCTAACCTCGCGCACCAACTGGTCGTAACGTAAGGAAGAAGAAGAGAAAATCGGTACTTTGTGCTGATGTGCCAACTCAAATATAGCTTTTACTTTCGATAAGTCTTCGGCCATAGGCTTATCAATAAATAGTGGCTTGCCGGCTTTGATGACCTGGGTAGCCTGATCTAAATGAACACGACCGTCATTGGATTCCAACAGTATGTAATCGACTTTTTGGAGCAGTGCGGCGATGGAGTCGACAATTTCGACTCCCATATCGCGCATGGCCTGTGTAATCCGGGGTTTCATCTCCAATGCCGAAGGGATATCCGGGCTACCGTGTGGATAGGCTGCTACCACCCGATAACCCCGATTGGAAAGACTGCCTTGATTAATATCTTTGGTAAACATCTCGCTGTGCGAAGTATCCAGCCCGATAACACCTATTCTCTTAAACGGCGCACCTTCTGTATTTGCGGACAAGCTATTGGACAATAGCATACCGCCGCCGACGAGTGATAACTGTGTGATAAATTGTCTTCTGCTATTCATAATTATTTCTTTTTGGGCATGGGAGGTAGTGAAAATCCGTTGTGATAGGGGTGATTGACCCATTCACGAGCAACGCTCTGCGCGTTGACCTTCTGATATTGCCTATTAAATCGTGGATCGCCGTCAACAACTTCAAATTCATCGATCGATACAATCTTGATTTCGTCATTGGCCGAGATATTAGTAAACTCCATCTTCTCCCCGTCCCATAATAGCTCGCGATGTAAGCCCTGTAAACGTACCGCTAAAACGCCCATCACGACCATCTCATTGAAGGGACCAGAAAAACCAAAATGTGAACTGGATTCTTTGCGATTTGCCTTAGACTCTTTGGCCGCTCGGATCCAGTCCTGCTCATGTGCATTAGTATTCCAGATATCGCCATTACCTCCTGGGATACGCGGAATCCAAGGTTTAGGCTTTTGGAAATGCTTCATATTCTCTACAGGCAATAAAGTTGGATTCATTCCGTAGCAACCGGTCATAATTTTCCCTTTTTTGCCGACGAAAATAATTCCTCCATTCTCATCGCCCATCATCATACCTGGTGCTAATTCGGAAGGCCTATCAGGAAGCAGTCCCCCATCATACCAGTGTACGGTGACCTCCGGCATATTGACCTGTCCCACTTTAGGCCGTGCAGGAAATGTGTACTTGACCACCTCAGCATGTGGCGGTGAATAGAGGTTGCTCAATGTAGAGCTTCCATTGACTTTGGTCGGGTATTTTAAATTCAGTGCCCAATAGATGGGATCCATGATATGGCAGGCCATATCACCTAAGGCTCCTGTACCAAAGTCCCACCAGCCACGCCAATTCCACGGCGTATACACAGGGTTGTACTCCCGACGCTCCGCCGGCCCCAAAAACAGATCCCAGTCTAAGGTATCAGGAACTGGGACACCTTGTTTCGGTTTCATCAATCCCTGGGGCCATATCGGCCGATCGGTCCAGCAATGCACTTCATAGACTTCGCCTATGGCTCCAGATTGTATCCATTCGGCAATCTCGCGGCACCAATCGAAGGAATTACCCTGATTTCCCATTTGAGTGGCTACGCCATAGTTTTTGGCAAGTTCAGTCAATAACCGGGACTCGTATACAGAGTGAGTCAATGGCTTTTGCGTATAGCAGTGCTTACCTAGGGTAATCGCATGCGCTGTAACACCAGCGTGTGTGTGATCCGGAGTAGCGACCATAACCGCATCGATACTATCTTTCATCTCGTCAAACATCACACGCCAATCTTTATAACGCTTGGCATTGGGATAGTCATTGAAGGTCTTTTGGGCATAACGCCAATCGACATCGCATAGCGCAACTATATTTTCGGTCTTCATATTGGCGAGATTGCGACGGCCCATACCACCGACACCTATTCCTGCAATATTCAAACGATCACTAGGTGCTACATGACCAAATTTCTTACCTAGTACCGTGTTGGAAACAATGGAAAAGCCTGTGATTAAAGCGGTATTCTTAATAAAATCTCTTCTTGAATTTTTCATTTCTACAAATAATTATCGTGTTGAACTAATACATTGTTGGATCGGTCAATTTCTACTTGAGGAATAGGGAAAGGCCAGCTCTTGTCCGTTACATCCCGGCCCTTGTCTGCAAAGCCATAAGTGCTATAGAATGTCTTCATTGTACTGACGTAAGTGCCCCACCGTATTAAATCATATAGACGGAAACCTTCTAAAGCCAATTCATTTCTTCGTTCTTTCTTAATGGCTGCCAATACATCATCAGAGCTGGTAATGGCATAGGTTGTGTTAAATTCCTGCTCCGTAATCTCCTTGAGGTCTTTGGCGAATTGCCTGTAGACCGCTGGTCCATCTTTTTTGACGGTGGTTACAAATGCTCGACGACGGACCTGATTGAGCCTATCCAGCGCGGTCACGGTACTACCACCGGTTTTGACGGTAGCTTCGGCATTGATCAATAATACTTCGGCATATCTGATCCAATAAGGCTGCCAATTGCTACGCTGCAGATCGTTATTCTGACGGTACTGCTGAGGGACGAATGCTTTTCTACTATGCTGTAAATTGAAATCGTTAAAATAGCCTTTGTAGTTATGAACTTCGTTACTGCCATTGGATGCTAAAAAGATATCTTCATGGCTAATAATAGTCAGCATCTTGCGTGGATCCCGACTATCGAAACTACTCGCCAAATCCCTTGTCGGGGTGTTACCTCCCCAACCGCCGACATTGTTACGTCCGACATTCATAATCGCAAATGCATCTCCCCCCATACCAAAAGCGGGGTCATAATTGCGCAATACGCCAAAGAGGACTTCTTTGGAAAATGGACCTACTTTGTAGTCTCCACGATACAGGTCATTAAAATCGGGCAATAGGCTTAAGTTTCCATTAGTGATAACATCCTCCGTAGCTACCCGCGCCAGCTCGTAATCAGCTTTGGCATCGCCCTGCATCTGTGCATTCTCCATCAAACCTGCAAAAAACAATGCGGCTCTAGCTTTGATCGTCAATGCGGCATCTTTGGATGCCCGTCCAGCCTCGGCGGCACTGGACATGGAAGCCAACCTCGGTAGATGAGGTGAATTGATAGCTTCATCCAGATCGCTATAAATCTGCGTTCTCAGTTCCTCGATGCTGGCTTTGGCCTTACGTACAGAAGGGTCTTCGACTGCAGTAATCAAGGGTACAGACTTGAATACAGTAACCAGATCCAGGTAATACCAAGCGCGCAAAAACTTCACTTCGGCGATATAACGTGCCAAGGTCTCTGCCGATACCTTGACTCCATTCTGCACCAGATTAGCTCCTTCTTTTTGATACCCTGCTAAAGCTTGATTACACTTACCTATCCCACGATAACGATTGGACCAGGTCTCGTTCAGGAGCGCATTGGAACTCAATGGTCTACCTCGCCCTACCTCCGTAGTCTGTGGCCTATCCCCTGGATCAGACCCGCCGGCATCAGCATTGTCGACACTCTCATCCATGATGGCGACTTTATTGACCGTGTACCCCCAGCCGTCGGCCATAGGTTGATAACATGAGGTCAGCATCTTCAGTCCTGCGCCATCGGTTTTGAAAAACTCCCCTTCGTCGAGTATACCATATGGATCTCTATTCAAATAGTCTTTTTTGCAGGCTGATACACCTAATGCAGCTACTGCAGTCAGTATGATTAATCGGTTGAATTTCATAATTAAAAGCTTAAATTAACACCAAACATCCATGATTTAGCCACTGGATAATAACCTTGATCTACCCCCATGCTAAGTGGTGAATTACTTCCTATCTCGGGATCTAAGCCCGTATACTTTGTAAAAGTGAATAGGTTGTATCCACTCACCCAGAAGCGTAGATTGTTCACGCTCCGCAACAGGTGCTTCGGAAGAGTATAGCCCAATTGTACCGATTTGATACGGAGATATGATCCATCCTCAACCAACCAATCGGAAATCTGTAAATTGCTCTGATTGGATGAACTGATTTTAAATTGACTATTGCTCGGGTTACTCGGAGACCAGGCATCAGACATCAACTCCTTTGGAGCATTGTACCATCCAACACCTGACTTCATATCAATCTTGACAATATTCATAATGTCATTGCCAATTGCCCCTTGTGCCAAAACTCTAAAATCGAAATTCTTGTATGAAGCCCCTAGGTTCAACCCGTATGTCAGGTCCGGGAATGGGTCACCAATATTGGTACGGTCGCTGCTATTGATCACGCCGTCTTTATTGATATCTACAAATCGTAGATCTCCCGGTACCGCTCCTGCCTGTACATAATTATCGATCTCGGCTTGGTTCTGGAAGATACCGTCTGTCTTGAAGCCATAGTAGTAACCAATCGGCATACCTACCTCTGTTAGTGTGGTGGTATAACTGATCCATCCGCCTCCCGGAATAGGCTCACCACCGCCTAAGGATAGTACCTTGTTCTTGAGTGTAGCGGCATTTGCTGCAATGGAATAACCGAACTCACCGATCTTATTGGTATACTTAACAGCTAGTTCAAATCCCTTATTTTCCACCTTACCGGCATTACTCCAAGGACTATTGCTATAGCCTAGATAATTGGGCAGAGGTACATTAAGCAGCATACCATCTGTTGTCTTTTTGTAGTAATCCAAGGTAACATCGAGTTTTCTATCGAGAAATGACAGGTCTAATCCGACATCCATCTGTTCGGTTTTCTCCCATTTGATCGCCGCATTACCTATGGAGCTGCTCCCTCCACTTAGCTGTGGGTTATACTGCCCAAAGTAGTAGTAGCCCTGATTGCCCGAATAAGTGGTTAGGTAGGCTCCCCGTCCGATATTCTGATTACCGATACGTCCCCAGCTCGCACGGAGCTTACCACTCGACAACCAATTCAGATCATGTGCAAAGTCCTCTTCCCCAAAATTCCAACCGGCAGAAACAGACGGGAAAGCTCCCCATTTGTTGTCTTTTCCAAAATTGGATGATCCATCATAGCGGAAATTGGCGGTGACCATATAGCGGTCTTTATAGGAATAGAAAATACGTGAAAAATAGGAATTCAATGCGCTTTCCCATTTGGAACCCGATGCCTGAGGGTTGATACTCGCCGCGTCAATGATCCATTGGCTCTCCGCATTGGAAACCAAACCCTGCTTGGATGCTCCTGAGGATTCGCTCTTCCATTGCTCGGCAGATGTACCAACCAAAGCTGTCACATAGTGATCCTCCCATCTCTTGTCTAGGCTGAGTACATTTTCCCATACGTAGTAGTCGGTCTTGGAATTGGATACACCGACAGTGGCATCTGAATTAAACTGATTGCCATTGAGATAGTACTTCGGAGTAAATGAGTTAGATACTCCAGTAGATAGGTCGACACCGATATTGCTTCTAAAACGTAACCAATCCGTCAGTTTAATATCGACGCTTCCCCCGCCTTTTATAGCTTTGCCCTTCCAGCGGTTATTCTTATAGATTTCCGTCTGCGCCACTGGATTTTCTTTATTGGTCATCAGTATAGGACTATACATTGACCAGGGGTTATTGGGATCTATCCGATCCAAGAATAGTCCTGCTTTTAGAAAATCGGGAATATCCTGTAGGTTGTTCCGGTAAACTGGGGAAATTGGATCCGCTACAAAGGCGATAAAAGCCGTATTGAATCCGGGGCTACCTTCTAAGACATTGCCACGGCTCTCGGATATCACCCCAATGTTGGCGGAGAACTTAAGCCAGCTTCTTAGATTATGTTCGATATTGGTCCGAAAGGATATCCGATCGTAGTTAGATCCCTGAATGATACCTTCTTGATCCAAATAATTTAAACTGGTGCGGTACGAAAGATTTTTCATTCCCCCCGATACGGCAATATCGTAACTCTGAATTACCGCATCTTTTTGATTGATTTCTTTCCACCAATTGGTTCCTTCGGTAGAGCCAGTATTGGATTTTAGAAACTGGAGTACTTCTTTCTTGTTTTCTTCGGAGAAAAATGCGGGCAAACCAGCATTCGTATTCGCCAGGTTCTTATAATCCATGAACTCGGTCGCATTCATCATATCATAGATTTTGACCGGATTCTGTAGTCCCAGATATGCATCGAAGTTAATAAGATTTGTCAGTTCATCGCCCGTCTGTGGCCCTTTTTGTGTCGTGATCATAATGACACCATTTGCCGCTCTGGAACCGTAGATAGCGGTTGCCGAAGCATCTTTTAACACCTCCATCGAAAGGATATCATTGGGATTGAGCCAACCGATGTCTGCCTGTGGCAAACCATCCACTACGTATAGTGGATTATTATCATTGACCGTACCAATCCCCCTGATACGAACTGCTGGAGGTGTACCAGGGCTACCACCTGTAGAGGTAATCTGTACGCCGGCAGCCTGTCCCTGTAGGGCTTCTGTAGCATTACGAACCGGCATGCTCTTAAGGTCTTTGCCACTGATCTGCTCGACCGACCCCGTCAGATCACGCTTACGTTGGGTTCCATAGCCCACCACGACTACTTCATCCAATCCTTCAACAGACTCTTCTAGCACCACATTTAAAGCATCGTAACTCTGCACTTTAAATTGAGCACTTAAATATCCTATAATGGAGAAACTTAAGGACTGACCTATAGTCACCCTATCCAATGAAAAAGAACCTGTTTCATCTGTTGAAGTGGCAGCTGTAGACCCCGACACTGTAATCGTAACTCCTGAAATGGGTAGACCTTGGTTATTTTTGACTGTACCTGATATCTTCTGCTGCTGTGCTCTTGTTGAGATATCTGCAACACCTGATTTTTGTGTTTTATGCTTTATAAAGATTGTTTTATCCCGAATTTCAAAACTTAACCCCAAGGGTTCGAAACATTTGGATAAGACAACTTCAAGATCTTTCTGTTCTACATCTAAGTTTATTCTATCAACGCTGTTCAATAGCTTTTGACTAACTAAATAGTCGTACCCCGTTTGCTTCTGAATCTGCGTCATCAACTCCTTTAGGTTTGCATTGGTTAGTTTCAAGGATACTTTCTGACCATATCCGTGAGCGAACGCATGCATAAAGCCTATGGTTAGTATTAACATCAAAGTAATACTGATTCTATTTTTATACATAGCAATAGTTTATAGTTAGTTATTTTATTTTAGTACATAAATGGTTTTTATTGTATTCTGACTTTTCATTAATTCATAATCACGATCCTCCTTTCTTTAATAATAAATCGATGGGAGGATATAGTCTCCAGCTGTTTTAATATCCCCGATAGTTGCTTTCCTTTGGATAATACACCCGTGTACCGTTCTTGGAGGACGCTGCGGTTGTCGATTCCTTCGATAGCATACCAGCGACCTAATTCTGTTAATATCTCCTCTATAGTAAGATTGGAAAATCGATATACATCAGACTGCCAGGATAACACATCTTGTAGATTGGCAGTGGCCACTGCGACCTCTCCTTTTTGGTTCACGATAGCTTGTTGCCCTGGAACTATTTTACGCTGGCTATTTTTGCTCTTAACCCGGACGCTACCTGACACAAGTGTGGTTTCCGAAAAATCAACTTCGGGGTACGCCCGCATGTTAAACTGGGTGCCTAGAACTTCAATCTCGGTATTGTTTGATTTTACGACAAATGGCTTCTTGGGGTTGTGACTGACATCAAAAAAGGCCTCTCCATGCACCTCTACTATACGCTTGTCATCCGCAAAGGTGGTAGGATACACTAAGGAAGATGCACTGCTAAGCCACACTGATGTGCCATCCGCAAGAATGATATTTGCCTTGTCTCCTCTATTGGTAAAAAAAGTGTGTTTAGTTTGATGTAGAGATGCGGTACCGAGGGATTCTAAACGGACGCCACCGTCGGCTAAAAATTGGTAGCGGACACCCTCATGGTCGATAAACTCTTTCTGTTGCTTATTGATAGTAACCACCTTTCCGTCAGTGAAACTCAAGTGGCCACCAGCATCCGCTAAAATAGCTATATCATCGCCTTTATCAGCTATAGAAACTACCTTGTTACCGATTTGATCGGGTGAGACAAAACCTGATTTCTGCCAAGGCTTAAATAGCATTAGTGTAAAGATTAGAATACTAGCTGCTGCACCATAGTAGGTCCAACGCTTGTAGGGGAATCCTCTTCTTTCTGACTGCGTTATTTTGTGTTGTATCTCCTTTAATACGTTCGCTTCGGAAAAAGTAGCAGAATCGTCATACCAATTGTCCTGTTTGGGGATACTCGCTTCAAATAAGGCCTCAACTTCATTAAAATCGGCTTGCACAATCCAATCCGAGAGTTCTTTGTACTCTTCTT
>JAITLW010000027.1 GCA_031277715.1 Sphingobacterium sp.
AAAATATAGGCTCAGAGATATTTAACGCTGATTCTGTATACAAGGACTGGGTACACATCAGTAACCAGATGTATGTGAATGAGGGCGAGAAAGCCATTGATACCTGGGTCAAATGGATAGAAAATGATAGCATCAAGGTTCTTATAACCTTAAATGGAGGTTACGAATAGATAGCCTCCACACCTCTTCAACGTAGGGTATTACAAAGACACCAAATAGGATAATATAAGGAGAAAGAAAATGCAAAAGACCATTATCCTAAGAAGAAATATTTGTAAGAAGTTCAATTCAAACTTCCTTATCTTTGTCTGCCTTCTAGGAATAAAGATTAAGGGCGATGCGACGCGTTCTCAACCTTAACTGGTCGGCGAATCTGCGTTCAGACTGGTCTTTTATTCTAAAAGAAAATTAATCGATACAAAAAAAATTGTACAAATAGAATTTCTTTGTTATCTTTAGGCTTCACAGATTAAAATGTGAGCCTATGAAGAACCTGTTATTTTTAAAACCTGGAAGTGGTAGAACTCTTTACATTGGTCCTGCCCTTGCCTTCGATTTGTTTTTTTGTCTTTTACCGCTTCTTCAAAAACATACAATGGAAAGATGTCAATTTTACTATACAGCTATTGTTGACAAGAACAGAAATCGAATGGTTTAATACATAAATGACAAGTAGTATTCTATCTTATAACATGAATAATTGATTAAAACTCATAAGAACGAACTTTAACAAAAAAATCATAGACCATGAATGGATACGGACTGAAAATTAAGATTAACGGAGAGATTGTATCAAACGCTGGATTTGATAAAGAAAACTACGTATTAACCGGAGGCACAACCTTTGTAAAGAGAGCAAACTGTTGTGAGGACTATTATTTTAATATTGGGGGACTAGATTCCGACGAAGATGAACATGTAGACTGGTATCGCACTGTGGTTAAAGTCGGCGATGTCATCACGATGGAAGTTATAGATGGCCCTTTTGACCCGCCAAACCACCGCTATAAGAACGATTTGTCTCCCGAAGAGATAATCCAAAACAAAATCGACTTCTACAATAAGTTGAAAGAGGAATTAAAAGGCCATATCTCGGCTTAATGCTTTCTCCAACCTACAGCTATCAGCACACCTCTCCTGATGTTGCGTTGATAGCTGTATTCTTTTGCCCTCGATTCCAAAAGAATACCCATTCTCCCTTAAGGAATTCGACATTTCCAACAATAATCATTTAACTTTACGGTCTATATATTTAGGAAAGGAACACAGACAAAAAGCACCCTACTAGAGCAACGATGACACAAGAAGAATTTTACGATACGATTACAGCCTTATCCAATGAACACATTAATAGAGATCTTGAGACCTATCTACTGGCCCTTTATAACTTAGTGGAAAGTCACCAATCCGAGCCCCTTACGCCTACATTATTATTTCAATTGCTGGGTGAGGCATTTACCACCGTTCCTATCAACTTTGATACACAATGGTTATCTATTACAGCATCCCCAGACCGTAATATCCTAAGCAAGAAATTTACCAATCCAGAAGTGGCCAATGCCATTGACAAGAGCCGAGAGGTTCAAACAGAAGGGATAGATTATACACGGGAGGTCTTACGGTTTCAGATTGCTGAGCTTCACAAAATGAGGGGCAAGCAGCTCGACGATGACATGAGGTACTTTGGAATCCCATCGGAGACGGGCAACTATTGGTACAACTTCGATCCTTTTACCAATCTAGAATGTGGCGCGCGTGGCATATTGGACAACTCCGACGAAGAAGATGAAACTGCTCCATTCGAAACCAATTGGGAGACCCTTGGTGATTTATTGGAAATGGGTAGAATATATGAATAAACAAGTGCATTTTTTTTAAAAAAAATACCAGAATGTTATATCCTTGTTGTTTATTTGTACCAAGTACCTAACAAGCCAGAGTAGATATTTCATGCAACCTGAGGAATCCTATACAGACCAACAGCTCTTTGAACTCCTGAAAAGTTCAGATAAAGTTGCCTTTATGGAGATATACCGACGATACCAGACGCCTTTGTATCTGTTTGCCTGTAATCTAGTACAACAGGAAGAATTGGCTGCCGACCTGGTGCAAGATATCATGATGAGCCTCTGGGAGAAACGAACGACAACATCGTTAAATGCTTCATTGGAAGGTTACCTATTTCGAGCTATACGTTATCGCTTTTTTGACTGGATAGACAAGCAAAAGGTTAGACAAGACTATATTTCTAATTTTCAGGTATTCCTTGACCATTCAGAATGGCAAACCGACAATATCGTGGCCGAGCGCGAACTTCTACAGGTCATCGACCAGCAGATAGAGCAATTGCCCCTACGGATGAAAACAATTTTCTTGATGAATTACCGGGACCATCTAACGACCGAACAAATAGCCGAAAAACTGAATATATCGCGAAAAACGGTTCAGAATCAAATCAACAACGCCAATACCCTACTACGTAAACATCTGGGTAAACTGTACTGGTTACTATTTATGCTATAACTTCTCTCCCATTTCCGTTTCAAAAGGCGATTTCAACTTTAATTTTATTTTTTTATTTTTTTTTCTGGGACTTTCTCCTCCTCAACCTACTTGTAATATATAGAAGTACTAACTAACACATCAGATGGAAAAGAAACATGATGCTGCTACGCTGATTGCAAAATATCAGAATGGCACAGCCACCGCACATCAACGCGCTTTGGTCGAAGCCTTTATGCTTATTGACCTACAGGAACATCCTATCCTTCCAGATGAAGAACGTATAATCTATCACAACCGACAAATAGCGCAAAAATTAAAAGAGTATATCCAGTTTGAGGAAAACAGAG
>JAITLW010000067.1 GCA_031277715.1 Sphingobacterium sp.
TACGCTCGTTACCTCCAGACATACTTAGGTAGTGTGTCTGTGATAGCGAGTTCTGAAAAAGCTCATCAAACCAGTTGGTGGTATGTGAGGCGGCGTCCTGCAATATAGCGTCTTGCTGAGATTTGGACAACCCCTTGTACTCCCCTTTACCTGCTCTGACTATACCTACCAAACCGATTACTGGATACTGTCCGTTCTTTTCAAATTCCGTCTTCGAAAAGCGTTTCCATAATTCCTCTTCCCACGCAATCTTCTCTTCCGAATTCATCAGATCCATCATGCGTTGTGGACGGGCATTCACCGAGAAGTAGTTCGAGTAGCTCGTCTGCATCCGTCCCGCTTTACCGCGTTTGGTCGTCACAACGATAACCCCTCCTGCTGCTCGCGATCCGTAGATTGCCGCGGCCGAAGCATCTTTCAATACCGTTACACTCTCGATGTCGTTTGCATTAATACCAGCAAGCCCCCCAGAGAAAATAGCGTTAAAATCACCATTTTTGATCTGTGATGAGGAAATAGTTGGGATATCTTTTTGCAAAGGCACCCCGTCTACCACCCATAGCGGTTCCGCATTTCCCGTAATCGTATTTGCTCCACGTATACGTACCTGTGCGCTTTCACCCGGTCTTCCCGATACCGATTTTATACTTACCCCAGCGACCTTACCCTGTAATAATTTATCAACGTTGAATAACGGTTGATCTTTCAGTTTGTCGCCATCTACAACAGCCACGGAGCCCGTAGTCCGTCTAGTTGTAGTTTGTCCATATCCTGTTACGACGACCTCGCCGATATTAATATCATAAGATCGCATTCTGACTTTTAGTGTCTTATCAGAAGTGGCAGTAACTTCTACGGGTTCCATGGTGACAAATGATACGCGTAGTTTAGTTCCTTTCGCTACTGTTACGGTAAAGTTTCCTTCTATATCAGTAACTAATTGCTGATTGCTACCAAGCACCGTAATGGTTGCCCCTGGTATCGTATTGTCGTATTCATCTACGACCTTTCCTTTTACAGTAACTTGCTGTTTTTGTACAACAGTACTGTTTTCTTGAGCATAAGCTATTCCTGTTCCGATCTGTGCGACCGAACCCCACAGCAACAGTGCCATGAGTTTACTGGGATAGCGCCTCGTTTGGCTACTCTCCTTCATTCTTTTTAGTTAAGTGGTGTTTAAAATAATTGTGAATCAAATTTTGATAATAGGCATCTCCTAGACCGTGATCTTTCCCCGGAAGTACCATCATATCGAAGTATTTATTAGCTTTTATGAGTGCATTTGCTAACCTAAATGTATTTGCAGGATGCACATTAATATCGACATCGCCAGTTATTAATAACAACTTGCCTTCCAGATTGGCTGCGAGTTCCATTGCTGTTGGTATGTATTCTTTTTTGCCATCAGGGCTTAATCCATGATAGGTCTCACCCCACCATTGTGTGTAGATGTTAGGGTCATAGTTACCGGATGCCGCGACTGCAACTTTATAGAATTTAGGATAGGTTAAGATAGCTGTAGCAGACATAAATCCGCCTCCCGAGTGCCCAAATATCCCCACGCGTTCTAAATCCATGTACGGCCTATCTTTAGCCAAAGACTCCAATGTGCTTTTGTTGTCTTCCAGTGCGTAATCTCTCATATTGCCGTAGCTATAGCTATGAAATTTTAAACCTCTGTAAGGAGAGGAACCACGCGATGGTAACTGCACAACTACATAGCCAAGGTCAGCCAGGCTTTGATGGTAGTTGTCATCTACAACGAAACTATGAGGCACAAAATCATCTTGAGGACCTGGGTATACCGAAGATATTACTGGGTATTTTTTTGCTGGGTCAAAATCTGAGGGTGTATAGACTAACCCATATAAGTCTGTTTTAGCATCAGCTGCCCGAACTTTGACCTGCTCCGGTGCGCGCCAGCCTATTCCAGCTAATCCGGACATATCTGCTTGCCCTAAATGCATAATCAGGCTTCCTGACGTATCCCTAAGTTCGTAAACTCCTGCTTTCCCTATGGAGGAGTATTGATCTAAGAAATATCGTTTGTTTGTAGATAGCGTGATACTATGCTGTACATCCGGTAGATCAGTCAGAAGCTTCCCTCCTTCTTGATCTAGGGTAACTCTTAGGTATTGCTTTAAATAAGGGTTATTCGCTTTCTGGAATCCATAAACATCAATGAAGAGTGCATTGGAGACCGTATCAAAATGATGTATTCCTCCTGCTACATAGTCGCCATCAGGACCAACACGATTCAATAAGTTGCCTTTAGTATCATAGCGATAGTATTTGCCAAAGCCAGTCCGCTCTGACCAAAAAAGAATGTCCTTGCTTTTGTCCAATACATGAACGCTGAATAGTTGCTCATTCATATGAGGAGCTGTTTTCTCTTTAATCAGTACTTCGACTTTTGCTGAAGCAAAGTGCAGGCGGCACAACTCCACCTCGTCATTTCGTCTATTGCGTCGTAAGAAATACACACCTTCCTCATCACCACCAAGGCGGGATGCAAATAGGTAGGTTCTGCCATTTATCAACTGTCCAGGTAGTATCAATCGCTGGTCTTTCTCTTCAATAATATCGACTTTAGTCTTCTTTAAAGTTTTAGAATCCCATATTTCGACGGCATACTTTGCTGTTTCCTGATCAGCAGGCATTGGAAACTTGTAGGTTCTTGTTACGGGACGCGGCTGTTGTAAGCTGCTTACGACGCTCATATCCTCAATCATGCGCTTGTCTTCGCGCCATGAAATAATATAATCGCCAGCCCAAACTGCATTCGTACCGCTTTGTTTGACGGTATCTAAGCCCGCATTTGCAGAACTATTGAAAGAGAAATCAATTTCACCATCATCACTTAACCGAATTTCTTTATCCGCCTTCTTCAAATAGAGCTGATTACCCTTTGCGAATATATAAGCCGAATTGTCTGCATTAAACTTCTGCCAGTAAGGCGCTGTATTGCTTTTTTTTGGCTGTCCTAGAGGTGCCTTCGTTTCTTTTTTAGCAATTACAGTGGCTGTTTTTTGTTTCCAGTCATATAAATACTCCTGTCCTTTAAAACTGAACTTAACACCGTTCTTTTTTGTGGCAGGTTCAACCCGGTACAACTTCCAGCTCTTGACACCGTCAATTCCTTTTTGCGTTAAAGCCAACTTAACGTCCTCTTCGCTAAAAAGGTACTCGGACTGTTTTTGATTTACATTTCCTCTATAAAAAGAAGTACCATTGGGGGTTTCCCAACGGTAGTAAAAAGTATTTTCATACCAATCTAGATTTAAGCTCGAGTTCAGTACGAGAGAGCCTGCAGATTCATATCTGAATGGTGAAGGTGGCTCTTGAGCCCAAGCTTGGCTCAAAATAGCCAAGCTTGTGAAAAGAATGCTATTTTTCCACATACTCTTTTGCAATTTTAAGTGCGTCCAATAGATTAGCTACACCCGGTACAATAGCTTGTTCTGCCAGTTCCGGTGTAATGTTACGTTGTGCAGATAGTTTTATGATTTCAGCGACTTCGTATGCCTTTAGTTTGGGATACGCTCCCCATACGACCGCTCCTATTCCTGAGACAATAGGCGCTGAAAAAGAGGTGCCACTTGCTGTGCTGTATTCATTGCCCGTCATCGTAGATGTTACTTTATCTCCTGGCGCGAAAATGTTTACTTTTTCACTTCCAAAATTGGAGAATTTAGCACGGCTTCCTGTTGGAGTCGACGCACCAACGATAAGATAAGAGTCCTGTTTTTTGTTCGTGATAGCTGGGCCTTGAGGATACTTTGCCACCACATTAAGATCTTTTGAATCATTTCCAGCAGCCTGTACAACGAGTACGTTTTTCTTTAAGGCATAGTGAAGCGCATCAGTTACCCATTTTGAATCCGGTGAAAAGTACTTTCCAAAACTCATGTTGATAATATTCGCTCCATGATCCACAGCAAAACGGATTGCCAGGGCAACATCTTTATCAAACTCGTCACCATCAGGTACTGCGCGAATACCCATAAGAAGTGCATTATCAGCAATTCCATCTACTCCTATACCATTATTGCGAGTTGCGGCGATAAGTCCGGCTACAAATGTACCATGATAACTGTTTGAATCAACCAGTTGGTTGTTTCCATAGTATTTGTCTTTGATATTCTTTTGATTATCACCTATACTATCCCTAGGATTTGAAGTGTTGTTTAAGCTTTCAATACGTTTTATAGCAGTGAAGTATTCATTCTTTTGATAGTCATAAATAAGTCCCCAAGAGGTTGTATCAGCAAATTTATAACTGGATCGTACAGCGGCGTCTATATATTGTTGTTTTAGCGTATCCGCATTTTTTAAGTTTGCAACTTCTTTCAATGGAATAGCATTGTGGTCTGTAGATGACAATGCTAACAGAGAATCTGTAAGCTGGTACGCCTCATAGGTTAATTTGATATAAGGAAAGAAATTAAGATATCCTTGAACTTTTGAATCTGCTTTTACAGCCAGGAAGTACTCAAATTCTTTAATATCTTCAGCGTTGGTGAAATTATCCCGCTTTTTGCCTTCATATTTAGGACGAAGTCGTTTGTATTCCCTAAAAGACTCTGTACCAACCTTGGTAATCAAACCGCCGTCTTTTGTTCCTAGATAGTTCCATCCGTGATTTGCATTGGGATAATGTTTCGTGTTGGCTTTAGGGTTTTGCCACAACCTCGCTTTTAGATCTTCGTGGTTTATGTCTAAGTCGCCATCAATTACTGCGACAACGATAGGTTTCAGCTTGATGTTCTCTTGTTTAAGCCAACTGTAAGCATCGGCTGTAGATACTCCCCATACCTGATTAGCATTTTTGTTATCATGATGCCAAGTTTTGGAAGGAGTTGTTGTTTGTGACCAGCCTATCTGTAAGGAAAAAACAGACACAAGTACGCAGGTCAAATTGCGAATTGCATTCATTATATGGTGCGATTGGGTTAAAAATTGGAGCTAAGCTAAGCAATTAAAAAACCAAAACATGCATAAAGACGCATGTTTTGATTCAAAAAAATAAGCACTATGTTGTATTAGGTTGTTTATCAAACTAATACTGCTTTTTAATGGTTAAAATGTTACACTTAATCGATGTTAAGTGCGCAAATGATTGCTTTTTAAGTGTGTATTGATAAATAATAAATTGAACCATAAGTCAACTATGTTTGTTTTATGCGCTTAAAATAATGCTTCTGTAAGCTAGTGAAACTAATTCCTGAATGTTGAGTTATTCTGCTTTTTCTTGCGTGTCTACTTGTTTTTTAATTTCCTCTTTCACACCATCCTGCGCGCTTTTGAACTCTCGGATACCTTGTCCTAGGCCCCGCGCCAGTTCCGGTAATTTCTTTCCGCCAAACAAAAATAAGGCAACTACAAGTATCAGCATGACCTCGCTTCCACCCAAATTAAATACACCGCATAAAAATCCCATATCTTTCTTATTTTAATTATTTTAGGTTAAATATAGGTTGCCTGCTTCTAACTTCAGTTTGTATTAAAAAAATTTAATGCCATCTAAGAATTGGATTAGAAATTTACATAACTATAGTGATTCACTAAGCCTTAGCATATCCATTTTTCGTTTCCGAAATACCATCGCCTTGCCCTGTATACCGCGTCGGTACAAAACAATTTTGAATCTATACTGTTCCTTATATATACTATTTACCATTAATTTTTCACCTATGGCATTACAACAACAGCTCAACGAGCTAGCTGAGCAACAGTCTAAAATTTCCGTAACCCTATCTTTTAATACCCATCGGACTCATCCTGATAGTGCTCAGGATACCATTGTATTAAAGAATCTTGTTAGCGAAGCAAAGGAGTCCGTATTACAGCATTTTGAAAAACGGGAGACACAGCCGGTTTTGGATAAACTAGATGAATTAGCCACT
>JAITLW010000122.1 GCA_031277715.1 Sphingobacterium sp.
TCGTGGTGAAGACCTCGAGAATTCTTTAAATCAAATATTTAGAAAGTAGATAACTCGGGATATGAACAAAATAAGCTTTCTATTGGTTACTATACTGATCCCATTTTTCTTAGTTGCACAAAATACAGGAATTCAGTTTACGAACGCTTCTTCTTGGAAGGAAGTGCTCGATCTGGCGCGTGCAGAGGGAAAATACATATTTGTGGATTGTCACACCACCTGGTGCGCGCCTTGTAAAGCGATGTCGAGCGAGATATTTCCTATGCAGGAAGTTGGTGATTTCTTTAATAAGCGATTTATCTCGGTTTATCTTCAGATGGACACTTCCAAAAAAGATAATGATTTTGTGAAAGGATGGTATTCGGATGCATCAATGATTAAAAATAACTATACGGTCAAGAACTATCCTACTTTTCTATATTTCAGTCCAGATGGTGCGCTTGTTCATCGTACCGTAGGATCACTGACTGCGGATCGTCTGATCGATGAAGGAAATGCGGCTATGAATCCCGAAAGACAGTATATGACGCTAATGAAAAAGGTGGAGAGGGAAGATGTTTCTCCGCGTGAATTACGTAATGGAGCCAAAGCAGCACAGGCTGCATATGAAAAAGATAAGGCGGCTAAACTCGCACTTCGGAGTATGGAAGCCGGTACCATTAATGATTTTTTGTCTAAAGAAGGCTTTGAATTTTTAAGTTTTTACACAGTTAATAGTCAAACTACTACCGATGTGGGCTTTAGAATGATCTTGGAAAATAGTGATTTGATCGATAGTACTATTGGTAAAAATGCCTCTGCACAGGTAATTACAGAAATGTTGGGTAAGGAGGTAAGAGGTGAAATAGACGAAGCAAAGGATCCTAATTGGGATAAAATTCTTGATTTTTTACAATCAAAGTACCCACGATATGCCGAGCGAACTCTATTTGCTGAAAAGACAAGATATTTTTCCCAGAACTTACTTTGGAACGAATTTGTAATGACGATTGAGGAACGGTTAAAAAGCGATCCGCTATCAATTGACGGCGAAAGCTTGTCAAATTTCGTATTGCTAATTGCTACAGGGGATAAGGTTGATGAGCAGGGGCATATGGCAGGATTAAAATGGAGTAAACAAGTATTGGCTATTGATGAACAAACAGCAGAAAGGCTGTTTTTCCATGCGGTACTTTTTTATAAGCTCGGCAAACAGCAGGAAGCGGTTGCATGGCAACAAAAGGCGGTAAATAAGGCTGCGGACGAAGATCAGCCTTGGTTTCAGCAAGTGTTAAAAAAGATGACTTCGGGTAAAGAACTAGGCTTTTAAAAAATAATATAAATCAAATTTAAATATATATGAAACGTATTCTATTAATATTAATACTCGTTTGTCCACTATTTATGGTCGGGCAGCAGAAAACATCTAAACTATTTGTTATCAACGGGGATTTTAAGAATTTGACTGAGAATCCAAGCAAAATTACTGTCATTGGAACTATTGGAGGCAAAGAGTTACAACGTGCCGAATTTCCCGTTGAGGACGGAAAGTTTGAAATCGCAATTGATCACCCCAATTTTGATAATTTAATTCTCTGGTTTGAGGACGTTGAATTTGAGGGGGCAACGAGAGAACCACTTCATGTATATGGGAAGAATGGCGATACGTTTACCATTAAAGGTGATGTCAAAAATGTCTCCGCCGCACAAATAGAGGGGGGGAGTACGATCAGCAATGAACAAACTAAGCTCGCTATGTTATATGTAAGGGATGTCAGGTCAGAGAAAATGAACGATTATGAGTTTATCAAAAAATATCCCAATAGCATTCATGGTGCGGACGAAGTATATCTTCGAAGCCTCTGGATGTCTGCCGAGACCGTTGGATCCATTTACAATCCGCTTACCGATGTGGTGAAAAATTCGCCTCAAGGTAAGTTACTTGCTAAACGCTATGGGGTTCTGCAAAGCATTGCAAATGGAGCAATAGCACCGGATTTTGATGGGGATAAATATTTAGATGGATCTAACGCAAGCCTCAAGGATCTTCGCGGAAAGCACGTTCTACTGGAGTTTTGGGGAAGCTGGTGTGGAGTGTGTCGCGAAGAACATCCACTTTTTAAAAAAATTTATGAAAAGTACAAGGATAAAGGATTTGAAATTGTTAGTGTATCGCAAGAAAATGGCGACGACATAGAAGTACTTCGAAAAAGTTGGAAGAAGGCTATAGACATGGACAGTATAGGGATGTGGAAACATGCCCTGGACAATGAAACCTCAACCGGTAAAATGAAGATGACCGAAAAATACGGAATATTAGCTTTCCCTACACTCGTTCTGATTGGACCTGATGGTAAGATTATTGACCGATTTCTTCCAGCCACACACAATGTAACGAAGGAAGAGCTTGGAGTCCTAGATACCAATGACTTGGAGTCAAGAATAGAGGCCATAATCTCAGGAGAGGCATAGACAGCCGACATGTCGACTTTACTGCTGAATGATATAATGTGATATCTTTTTAAAAGTATGGCGAGAGAAGAGCTATATAATCTCGTTGTAGACGATACCTAGAGCATAATCATTAAAATAAAAAGATGTTTTTGACAGGTACTGTCAAAAACATCTTTTTTAAAGAACCAATTATTATGAAACATTTGTATCATTTTTTGCAATTACTGTACACGGTACGTCCTTTTGATCAGGACAATTTTAAGCTGGAGCTTAAGGTTTATGAAGATGTAGATAGCTTACCGACATTGCGTATTCGGGATGTCTGTCAGTATATCGCAGACAATTATGCGGAGCCTTTGTCGCTTTCTACCGTTGCAGATAGCGCTTATCTGTCTCCTGAGGCATTTTGTCGGTATTTTAAGAAACATACCGGTTTTAC